>JAFZRG010000260.1 GCA_017619985.1 Bacillota bacterium
CGCGATCTTCAGCGACCCTTCGCCCTGCACGTCGATGTCGCGCACGTAGACGGAATAGCTGCCGCCCCGTTCGTAAACCGAAACGCTGCCGTAGACGATGAGTTCCATGCCTTCCGAGATGTCGTAGCGCAGGCTCCCCACCCTTTCCCGGGGCAGGAAGCAGCTGATGCGCGACGTTTCGTCCTTCAGCGTAAAGTACCAGTGACCCGCGGAATGCTTCGTCAGATTCGAGATCTCGCCTTTCACGGACAGGTTCATCAGGATGGGATCCGTCGCCAGGACGCGCCGGATATAGCTGTTCAGTTGTGAGACCGAGACCGGTTTCAGCGGCAACGGGCACCTCCGAAGAGACTCACGCCGACTGCGTTGTCGCTGCACAGGCGCGCGTCTCCGAATACGTAGTTCTTATCTTTGCAATAGTTTCTCAAGAAACGGCTGCAGGCCACTCCGCCGGTCACGAGCATCCGGGATGCTCCTGTTTCTGCGAGAGCCTCGTCCGCGATGGTGCAAAAACTCTCCGCGATGCGCTCCATCGCGAAATACGCAGCGGCTTCCCCGGTGAGGCCGGTGTCAAAAATCGCCGATTTCAGCTGCGTTTCCAGCCCGGACAGGTTCAGATACGTTTTCTGCGTAAAAACGCGGGAAAACGGGTTTTTAAGGCCTTCCGGGGCATACGAACAGGCCAGGTCGTCTATGCTTTTCCCGGCCGGGAACGGATAGCCCAATTCCACGCCCATGCGGTCCAGCAGCTGGCCGTACGAAATATCCTTCGTGCCGCCAGCGACGCTGCACGTTCCGTCCGCATTCCGCAGCACGAGTTCCAGCGTGCCGCCGGACAAATGAGCCGCCAGGATAGTTTCCCCGGCGTCCGGATCGACATCCGAACCGTATGCCGCAGCCCGGATATGCCCTTCCTGATGCGAGCAGAAGACGAGCTGCGCGCCGCACTGCGCCGCCAGCATCCTCGCGGCGTTCACGCCAGCCGTAAAGACGGGCATGTATGAACCTTCCTGTGCCCGGGGCTTATCGCTCGCAGCGACTGCAGCGATCCTGGCGCCGTACTCCGGCAGCACGCGTTCGAGCAGTTCCGGCAGGTTGTTCCAGTGCTGGAACAGCGCGTCCGACTGGCGCAGGCCCTTTTCTCCGGGTTTCACCGTCAGCAGCACGCGCTCGTCCGCCAGGATCTCCTTCGTCTGCGCGTCCGTGACCGCGACGGAAGTCGTATAGTTGCTGGTATCGAGTCCCAGTACGAGGTTACGCATCGCCGTTCTTTTCCGCAGCCTTGCTTCTGGCGTATTTGCCGAGCACGCCGTTGACGAAGCGGCCGGACTCCTCTGTGCCGAACCGTTTCGCGAGTTCAACGGCTTCGTTGATCGCGGCCCCTTCCGGCGTCGGTTCCGCAAGGAAGGTCATCTCCGCGATGGCCAGGCGCAGCACGGCCAGATCGACCTTCGCGATGCGGTCTTTATGCCAGTGCTCCGCGTTGGCTTCGATCAGCGCGTCGATCTCTTCGATATGATTCGCAAACGCGCCGTAAACGCCGTTCACGTATGCCTTCTGGTTTTCAGGCGGATAAAACTCCAGAAAGGCATCCCGGCATTCCGGGGAGAAATCGTTTCTCGCTTCCATGGAGAACAGCATCTGCATCGTCAGTTCTCTTGCCTGTGATCTTTTCATTGATTCCTTCAGTTTCCTTCCGCGTCCGGTGTGCCCGAAACGCCCATGATATGGATGTTCACCTGGGTGATCTTCGCGTTCGTCAGATCCTCCAAGCGGTGTTTGACGTTTTCCTGGATCTTCCACGCCGTATCGGGGATCTTGGCCCCGAACCGCACGTTGAGATAGACGTCGATCTCCATCCCCTTGCGGGTCTCGTTGATCCTGACGCCCTTCGTTCCTTCGATCTCCTTGCTCAGCGCGGGCAGCGGAGCCATCTCGGCCACGCCCTCCGTGTGGAGCACCGCGTTCATCGCACAGACCGCGAAGATCTCCTGCGGCAGTTTTTCTTTCTGGGAAGACTCATCCATCGGTGTATGCCAAAAAATCGGTCCATAAAATACCAACATAAATTATATCAAAAGACGGCCCGCTCTTCAATGGAACGGACCGCCTTTCTGAGGGTCATCGTTCAGTTTTCGAGAAGCCTTCCGTCGCGCAGGTGCAGCGTCCGGTCGGCCGCTTCTCCCAGGGCCGGATCATGCGTGACGATCACGACGCAGTACCCGTCGGAATGCGCCAGATCCGCCAGGATGCGGAAGATCTTTTCGCTGTTCTCCGTATCCAGGTTGCCGGTCGGCTCATCTGCCAACAGGACCTTCGTATCCATACCCAGCGCTCTCGCGATCGCGACGCGCTGCTGTTCGCCGCCCGAGAGCATGGCGGGAAAACGGTCCGCGGCCGAATCGGGCAGACCGACCTTTTCCAACAGCTCCAGCGCCTTCTTCTTCGCCTCTGCCGTCTTCATGCCGCGCAGTTCCATGGGGTACATGACGTTCTCCGCGACCGTCAGGAGCGGCAGCAGCCGGAAATCCTGATAGATCATGGCGATCTTTTCCCTTCGGTAGCGCTCCAGATCCATTTCGGAGGTGGAGACGCCGCCGCACAGCACCTCGCCCTCCGTAGGGATATCCATCCCGGCCATGAGCGAAAGCAGCGTCGTCTTTCCGCTGCCGGATGTGCCCATGACGGCATAGAGGATGCCCGCATCGAACGCGCAGCTGATGCCGCGGATGGCTTCGACGGTCTGGTATTTGGACTGATAGACGTATCTCACGTCCTTTAATTCGAAAACGCTCATGGATTCCTCACTCCTGCGCAGACAAAAGTTCCATCAGATTCATCTTTCCGATCAGGATCACGGACAGCGCGCAGCCTGCCATGTAGCAGACGGCGAACGCGCCCAGCACCAGCCACTGCAGCGCGCCTCCGGCATAGAAGCGCGTCATGGCGATGCAGCCAATAGCACAGCCTGCCAGGCACAGGAGTGCCTGCTCCCAGAAGAAGGACAGGAACAGCCTTCCTTTCTTCACGCCCAGGCCTCGCATCACGGCGAACTCCTGCTTCCGCCCGCTGACGAGCAGCCAGGAGATGATAAAGCCCAGCAGGGCCACGATGCCGAAGATCAGTCCCAGCATGACCCTCCCCATGGACAGGTACCGGCCGAGGTTCTCCGTCAGTTTCACGAAGGAGGCGTCCCGCAGGATGAGGGTCGTGCGCCTCTGCCCTACGTGACCCGGCCAGCCGAATCCGGCCCTGTCGAGATTGTCGCGGGTCTGTTCCAGGTGGGCGGCAGAGACGAGCGTAAAGCGGCAGGTCTCCATCATATAGTAATCGTAAATGAATGCCCTGTAGTTCTCTTCCGTATTTCTGCCGTTGCGGAACCAGTAGCTGCTGCTCTCTTGCGGAGTTTCTCCGAAGATCACGTCCGGCGGGACGAATGCGGCAAGCGGCAGATACATATGCGCCTTGGAACCTGTCTGATGATAGACGCCGGCAGCGATGAGCGGTACGGAGATCTCATCCTGCAATACGCCTCCGCCCCGGATCATGCACGAGAATCCGCATCCGGGGGTCAGCCCGTGGCTCTCAAGGAACGCGTCGCTCACGACGGCGGGATACGGACCGGCTATCTTGTCCTTTTCCAGATACAGAAGAGGTCCGTAGATCGTCGCGTAGGAATCGTCGGAGAGGCAGGACGCATCCCAGCCTTCAGTCCATTGGATCTCAGGCTCCGTAAAATAGAACTCCTTCGTGCCCTTCAGATCGTTCGTGCACACGAATTCAGCCTGCGCGTCGATCCAGTCATTGCGCCGTTCTTCCCTCACGATGCCGGGAAGATCTTCGGGCATCCAGTAAACGTCGCGGATCGACACGTAAACATCGCTAACGTCCTCCTGCATAAGCAGTTCCTGGATGGTATGGATCGGCAGGATGAGACCGGAGAAATCCCGGCCGTCCAGGCTGGTGACCTGTCCCTCCAGTTCCGTTCCCGACAGTGCGTCCTGCAGCTGGATCTCCCAGCCGCGGTAGACGCCGCCCAGAAGGATGAGCATTACAGTAAGTACCGCGCAGACAGCGACCACGAGCAGCGCGCGCCGGCCGCCGCGCCGTAAGGAAAGCACCGCATAACGGAAAGCGCCGGAACCGAACGTGCTGGTCCTGCCGCTCGGGACGCGGACGCGGCTCCTGCCCTGCCGCAGCGTTCCGCCGCGGTAGGCGACCCCCAGGAACAGGAAGCAGAGAAGAAAAGCAAAGAGGATGATGGCGCCGATCGTCAGCAGGATGGGCCACAGAGGTGTGCGGACAGGAACGTCGACTTTCTTCATCGTCGTCACGAGCGTCTCGCTGAACCGCAGAATTTCCGAACCTGCCGCGATGCGCGAGCGGATCGCGGCATATACGGCAGGCAGTCCGAGTATGCCCAGCAGACCGCCGAGCACTGCTGCGCCTCCCGCGATCACCAGCGCGCCGGACAGCAGCCACAGCGCGATTTTGCGGCGGGGCGTTCCCAAAGAGACGAGAATGCGCACCGTGTCGTTCTGGCGGCCTACGAAGAGCCGCGCGAACAGCACCAGAACGGCTGCCGTGCCAGCGGCGCAGAGCAGCAGCACGTTCGTGGACGTGGACTGCAGGGAAAGGAACGGTTCCACCGCTTCGGTATAGCCCTGGTCCAGCAGCGTCACGCGGACGTTCGCCGGCATCATTTCCTCCAGGGCTGCTGCAGCGTCTACGGCCTGACTGTTTTCCAGTTCTGCGATGCCGATGCGGTAGCCGAACAGCGTGGCCGGCGTCTGCTCTTTCTGCTGCCAGATATATCCGTAATAGTCTTCGTACGAATTCGTGATCCCCGTCACGGTCACCGTCCGATGACGGTCGGTCAGCGTGATCTCATAGCGGTCGTCCTCTTCGGAGTCGAAATCCGTCAGTTCGAGGGTCATCCCCACGGACAGATCCATGCTTTCCGCCAGACCGCCGCTGACGATGCATTCGTCAGGGCCTTCCGGCATCCGTCCCTCCCGGGGATACACGACGCCCTGATGGAACTCCCACAGATCTTCGAGGTCTCCGCAGACCACGGTGTGTACGTAATTATTGATCGTGCGGAAATGATCGGCATACCGGGAAAAGATCTCCGGCGGTTCCTCCCCTTCGCCCAGGCGGTAACAGGGTTCCGTCCCGGGGTCATCGGAAAACGGCAGCGCCTTGAAACACGCCAGGCCGTTGTGGATCCCTTCCTCGTCTCCTTCGACGAAGGTGCCGTGGAGCACATAGAAACCGTCTTTCTCCAGATCTTCGGGAAGATCGTCGTACAGGATGGTGATCAGGATGTTCTCTTTTTCCGTATAAGAATACAGGCTCCTCGTGAGGAGCCCGGTATAATAGTCAGGCTGACCCATAATACCCAGCTGAGCGGGATAGACAGGCACAATATGTGTGACCACGATAACGCCGCGGTCTTTGTACGGCATGTCGATCCCTCTGCGCTGAAAACCTTCCACCCTGCTGAGGGTGTGGCAGTCGCGGTACCAGGCCGTCACGCCCGGCACGGCAGAGAGAGCGCTGTCGTCTATCGCTGCCGACGCGGCACGCGCCGCGGGATCCGGTTCATCGATGGACGGATATTCCGCTCCCATGTACTCCAGGACCGCGATGGAACGGTAAGCCTTGTCGAACTGTGCCAGCGCGCTGTCACAGTACGAACGCACGCCGAGAGCGAGGATCATGCCCAACGTCAGGACGAGGATCATTCCGGCGAACAATGCGGTCCGCCCTTTGGAACGCAGATTGGATCGTATTCCGTTGCGTACGATCAATGGTCTCCTCCGTTACAGACTGTTGAGATACTCCTGCTTGTACTTCTCGAACGTCGCGGCGTCCTCGGCGAAATTGTGCTCGCCGGAACCGTCGCCCTTCAGAACGTAGTAGATATAATTCGTGCTTGCGGGATTCACGGCCGCTTCCAGGCTGGCCTTTCCGGACGAGGCGATCGGCGCGATGGGAAGCCCCGCATAACGATAGGTATTATACGGAGAATCCACTTCGAGATCGCTGTACAGTACCCTGTCCTTCCACTCGCCGAGCGCGTAGAGAACGGTCGCGTCGATCTGCAGCTTCATACCGATGTCGAGACGGTTGTAGATGACGGAAGCGATCTTGTCGCGGTCCGTCGCAGCCTTGGATTCGCGCTCCACGAGGGACGCGAGCGTAGCCATCTCCTGCACGGTCAGCCCGTTCACCTTTCCGCCCTGCGTTCCGCCTGCGCTCTCCCAGATCGGCGTAAACACGCTGTCGAACTGGCTCAGCATGCGCCGGACGATATCCGCCGCCGTTGACCCGACGTTGATCTGATACGTTTCCGGGAAGAGGAAACCTTCGAGACGGTTGGCTTCTGCCGGAACGGTGCCGGACGGGTCATCCGGCGCGGTGACCCCTTCCAGGAACCAGAATTCCTTCTCCCAGTCCTGCGCACAGGCTTCGTAGAATTCCTCCGGACTGCCGATCAGGCCGTCCTCTGTGAGTTTCTCCGCCGTATCCTTTACCGTATACCCTTCGGGGATCGTAAAGTTCACCGTGGCGATGCGGCCGTTCTGCAGGGTCTGCATGATCTCCTCAGTGGACATGGACGGCGAGAACTGATAATCCCCTGCCTGGAACGTGCCGTCAAGATCGTTCAGCCGGGACTTCAGCTTAAACTTCTTGATGTCCGGGATGATGCCGTTGTCGTACAGGATCTGCGCGATGCCCGTGGTCGTCGATCCGGACGGGATGTTGACCGAGTAATATGCCGCGTCATCCGGATCCATGACCGCGTTATAGTTCTTGTAATCCGCATAGACTTTGCTCGCAATGATGTAGATCAGTGCAAAAACGACAAGAAGCAGCAGGACAAAGATCCCGAAGCCGCCCTTCTTTTTCTTTTCTCTTTTTCCAGCCATGGTTTACTCCTAAGATTAAAAGCCCCGTTCCCACCCTCGCCGGGCAGGCAAATATCCGGTGTTGCGCGATACGCGATGCCTTGTGCGTCTGTACGCTGTCGGAGCATGCGTTATCCTCGGGGATTCGAACCCCGGGCGGGCTCTGCCGCCCTCGTCCAACTGTTGATCTTGCGATCGTGCAGCCTTGCGCCGCTGCCGCGTGATATTCACCCCTGTCCGGTTACCGACTCGGAACGTTATTCCATAAGATCGGCGGTCCAGTTCGCCTGCTGGATCTTATTGTCCAGAAGGCGGATCTCCTTCGCCAGCGCGTCCGCCTTTTTCTGCAGCGCGTCGACCTTGATGACGGGCAGGATCTTGATCTCGGTGTTTCTCGCCCTGTGCGCGGACTGGGACGCCGCATAGATGGTATCCCGGTAGGCGCTCTGCTTCAGCTTGAGCACGTCCTTGCGCGCGATGAGCTCCGTCAGGGTCTCGCCGTCCACAGTATACTGACAGTTCGTCAGATTGATCCGGTACATGAGGTATTCCAGACGTTTCAGGCACTCGTCCAGCTCCTTGATCAGCTTGTCCGGGTCTTCAGCCGGCTTCTCGCCTTCCTGCACCAGAACGTTGTTCTGGATGCGGATGCGCAGCTGGTCGATCCTGCGGTTGAGATCCGCTCTCTCCTGTAAACTTTCCGCCAGTTTCATATCACTCGCTCCTTTTCTGTGACCCGTCCGGCAGCCTGGCGAACCCTTTCGCCATGCGCAGGTCCGGTTCTTTAAAATGATTGCCGGGATTCCACTCCAGTTCGGTTATGATCCCTTGCTGTTTCAATATTTCTTCCGTTTCGCGGATCGCGTCTCCGACGGTCCGCATCACGGGATGTCTCGTTCTTTCTTCTCTGTCGCCCAGGCTCAGATACACGTATTTTGCACGGACCGGATGTGTTTTCAGATAGTCCGTGAACCCGGGGAACCACACCGAAGGCGACGCTGCGGCAATGCCTTCGAATGCATCCATACGCGTTCCGGCCCACAGCGCGAACAGGCCTGCCAGGGAATAGCCGCCGAGATAAAGCTTCGCATCCGCTGCAGCCTCTGAGCGGATCGTCCTGATGCGTCCGGACAGTTCTTCCAGCGTCTTCTGCGCGCCTCCTCCGAAACCTTCGTTTCCGAAGACCGCAGGCGCTTCCCAGGGAGACAGATCCATGTTCCAATCCGATACAGGAATGGCAATAAGTAATATATCTTCCCTGCCGCTGAGCGCGCAGATCTGATCGAATTCCTTCTGCAGGAAATCCGTTTCCTGCTCTCCGGTGATCTGGATCAGGATATCCTTTGCGTCCGGGTCACCGAAGCGCAGCGCTTCTTTCAGCATGTTGCCTCTCCTTCGTCCGCAAAGCCTTCGTTGTACAGCTGGTTGAGCTTCTGCTGTGCAGCCTGCGCGATATGCTTATTCTTCAGCGTGTCGCGGTCCGCAAGGATCGCCAGCATCTCGTCCGCGAATTCTTCGGGCGGAACGAGACCGGCGCGCTTCACATAGGCGGTCATGCGCTCGGACGTATATTCCGTGTTCATCTGTTCCGCGACGAGATCTGCAAACGAATCCGGATAGCCCTTTCGTATCATTAAACTGTACAGTTCTTCGTTTCTGCCCTTCATGCTACGCTTCGCTATCGTACTGCAGCAGGATCTCCTCCATGGAATGCCTTGGTCTCTGCTCCGGAGATTCCGCGCCGTAGCCGACCGTCAGGATGGCGCTGACGTAATACTCGTCAGAGATCCCCAGCGCTTCGCGCATCGCCTTCTGATCGTACCAGCCGGTCCAGCAGGTGTTCAGGCCCATGTGCTGCGCTTGCAGCACCATGAACGATACGGCGATGGCCGTATCGCGGATGACGAGTTTGATGACGTTGGAACCGCCCGTCTCGGTCGTGTCTTCCGGGATGGGATATTCGTCCAGACGGCTCTTCATATCCGCCAGACACGCGATGAAGACAGGTGCCTGCATCATCCATTCCTGCTCGTGGTCAGCACGCACGATGGGTTCCTTCTTCGCCTTGTCGCGGATCACCATGAAACGCCACGGCTGCGTATTGCTGCCGGATAAGGACAGCCTGCCCGCCTCCAGGATCTCCATGACCTGTTCGTCGGTCACGTCTTTATCAAGATACTGCCGGACGCTTCTTCTTTCCAGGATCTCTTTCATTATGCTCATCTTCCTGCCTCCTCTTACAGCTGTTTGCGGATGATCCGCGGAAAACAGACGCTCAGATATTGTTCGCACTGCTGGCAGTCCGAGATGACCGGCGCGTCTTCGTCGGGGACGATGCTCCAGCCTTTCGCTGTATAGTATTCCGGCACCTTTGCGCAGCCCCAGATCTCTTCTGCGCCAAGGCTTTCCGCCTCTTCGAGCGCCTTTTTCATCAGTGCTTTTCCGATGCCTTCCCGGCGATATCCGTCCTTAACGGCAAGGTCCTTCAGGATGTACCTTCCGTCTTTTTGCTGCAGTACGGAGCCGCCGAGCAGCTCGCCTGTTTCATCATCGATACAGCGCCACATTTTCAGGACCCCATCCGGGATCTCTGCGGTCACTTTCACGTCCAAACCGCTGTTCTTGAACAGCCGGCTGAGCGCAAGATGATCTTCTGTCTCACGATACATCAACATGTTTATTCCTTTTTGTCTCAATAGATCATGCTATAAGCGTCGTTCCTGTACGTTTTCCATTTCGCGCCTGAGCCGTCGAATGCCTCCAGCGGTCCGCTGTATCGGCAGATATAGGAAACATCATTGTACCTGGCAAAGAGCACGTACTCTTCGTTCAGGCGAATGATTTTACAGGCCTGCACGGGCACATTTGCATCAAATAATACAGGCTGTACCCTTAGCGATCTGAGACGCATGATCAAGTCGTCTCTTTCTGCATTGACAGGATACCATTCGGCCGGTTCCTGTTGAAAAGACCAAAGATACTCTTCACCCGCATCAATATTGATTTTATTCAATAACGCTGCTGGCTTCATCAGGAACGATACAATGCACAGCAAAACCAGACAGACGAGAACGATATTCCGAAAACCGGATCCGGCCCGTATCATCCAGTCGATAAAAGCTGCCGCAAGGACTCCGATGCTGCATCCGAATGCTGCAAGCCATACGAGAAACCCGACAATGAGACCGCCCCAATCTCCAAGACCGTATGCATACGCGCTGAATAACAGCAAGACTGCAGCAACGATCGGCAAGACTGCTGTATACCACCTGTCTTCCTTCTTTTTAATGAGAACAAGTTCCAGGATACAGACCGGGAATGCGAGAAGAATGAACGAGAGATTACTGTACAGTTCCCCAATTGCATACCGGGTTACGGACTGTTCACCCACAGCGGTCAGCGCAAACAGACATATCAGCACGAATACACCAGCCCAAAGGAATACTCTTCCCTTTTTCATATCCGTTCACCCCCTTTCCCGACTCTCGAAAAAGCGGGAAGCAAACCTGCCTCCCGCCTTTTGTTTTCTCTAGATCAAATTGTAAGCCTTCAGGATCATTCCTTAGCTCTGCCCAGATAGGAACCGTCTCTGGTGTCGATCTGGATGAGTTCGCCCTCTTCGATGAAGATGGGCACCTGCACGGTCGCACCGGTCTCGACGACCGCGTTCTTCGTGACGTTCGTCGCGGTGTCGCCCTTGACGCCCGGTTCGGTCTCGATGACCTTCAGGTTTACGAAATTCGGAGCTTCCACGAGGAAGGGCTTTTCCTTGAAGAAGGAAACGGTGACTTCGTCGTTCTCACGGATGTACTTGATGGCGTTTTCCACGACGTCTTCCGTAAAGGGAACCATGTCGTAGGTATCCGGATCCATGAAGTAATAGAGCTCTCCGTCGTTGTAGGAGTAGGTCATCCTCTTTCTGTCGATGTGAGCCTGCTCGAACTTGTCGCTCGGGTTGAAGGCTTCCTCACGGGTAGCGCCGGTGAGGATGTTTCTGTACTTTGTGCGCACGAATGCGGCGCCCTTGCCGGGCTTGACGTGCTGGAACGAGATCACGACGTGGGGTTCGCCGTTGATCTCAAAGGTAATGCCGTTTCTGAAATCGCCTGCGGTAATCATTGGTCCTGTTTTCCTCCAAATGTATAAAGATCTTTAAACGATGATTAACTCTTTGGGAGCTGTTAACGTAAGATTTATTATACCATCTGCTTTTACGATGCACAAGTCTTCGATGCGGACGCCGAATCTGCCCGGGAGATAGATGCCCGGCTCGATGGACATGATGGTATTTTCTTTGATCACTTTCGGATACACCGGGCTGAACCGTGGCGCTTCGTGAATCTCCAGACCCGTCCCGTGACCCAGTCCATGGCCGAAATACTCGCCGTAGCCAGCCTCCGCGATGATGTCCGCCGCGATCTTATGGCACTCGTCCCCTTTCATCCCCGCGTGGATCTTGTCGCAGCAGGTCTGCTGGGCGAGGCGCACGATCTCGTAAACGTGCTTCATCTCTTCGGTGGCATATCCGATCGCGACCGTGCGGGTCATGTCCGCGTGATAGCCGCCGACCATGGTGCCGTAGTCCATCGTGACGAAATCGCCCGCTTCGATGAGCTTCTGATCCGGCACGCCGTGCGGATAGCTGCTCTTGGCGCCGGACACGCAGATCGTGTCGAACGAGATGCCTTCGCCGCCGTGCGTCAGCATCCAGTGCTCGAGTTCCACGGCTGCATCGCGTTCGGAGATGCCGGGTTTCAGGTAGTCGAGCATGTGCAGGAACGCCTGCGCGGAGATCTCCTCCGCCTGGCGGGTCAGCTCCATCTCCTCCTCATCCTTGACCATGCGCAGATCTTCGACGAGACCTTCGACGGGGATGATCTCCTTGCCCTCAAGATTCTTCGTGAAGTCGAGATAATCGTTCAGGGGAAGATAATCTCTCTCCACGCCGATCTTTTGATACGGGCAGGCCTTCAGCAGGTCGATGGGCTTTGCGTCTGCAGCGGTCTCATAGAACGTCAGCCATGTGAGTTCCTGGGCCATCTCCCGGTAGCGGAAATCCGTCAGGATCGTCGCGCGCGTCGGCGTGATCCACAGCGTACAGTCGTTGCCCTTCTTTCCGGTGAAGTACGATACGTTTTCAACGTGATTGACATACAGGCCGTCGATGCCCGCGTCCGCGAACTTCGCCTGCAGGCGCGCGATCCTGTCTTCGAACTTATTTCTCAAAGCGGACCGCCTCCCCCAGGATGCCGTAGATCTCGGATACCACCTGCGTATAGGCCATCTCCGCCGCGAAGTACTGCGCGCACAGCGGATCCTGCGCGACCACGGCGTACAGCTGCTGCACCTGCTGCATCATGTCTTCGGGCGCCTTGCCGCCGTTCAGCATCATCTGGGTCTGGACTTCCATGTTCTTTTCCTGGAAGTCGTTCACCATCTTCGCGAGATCCGGTTCCGCGTCCACGCGCTTCTTGATCGCGACGTAATTTTTGTACTGGTCGGTCTCCTTCAGGGATCTCGCCAGGTCATGCGCCAGATCGTAAACGTTATTCATGCGTTAAACCTCCATAAATACGGGTATGATCACGGGGCTGCGCTCCGTTTTCTCATAGATAAAGTTCCGCAGTCTGCCCTTGCAGATGTCCGCCATGGCGTTCACGTCGTGCCTGCCGGAATCCAGGCAGTACATGAGTTCCTCCTCCACGACTTCGCGCGCTTCCTCCAGGAAGTTCTTCTGTTCCTTCACGTAGACGAAGCCCTTGGAGATGAGCTGCGGGCCGCTCACGAGATGACCGTTCTCGAAACAGGCAGCCATGACGATCAGGCCCGCTTCAGACAGGTATCTCCGCTCGTTCAGAACGGAACTGCCCACGTCGCCGATGCCCAGGCCGTCCACCATGACGGCGCCTGCGGGCACGGTCTCTTTGCTCTTCTTCGCCTTGCCGCGGATGAGTTCGAACACGTCGCCGTTCGTTCCGAACAGGATGCGTCTTGAGTCCATGCCGAGGCTTTCCGCGATCTCTGCGTGCGCGATCAGATGCTTCATCTCGCCGTGGACCGGCATGAAGTACTGGGGCTTGAGCAGCGTGTGGATGAGTTTGAGTTCTTCGCTCGAAGCGTGACCCGACACATGCGTCTCCGCGATGTCGTTGTAGATGACTTCCGCGCCTTTCTCCATGAGGGAATTCACGACGTTGGACACCATCTTTTCGTTGCCGGGCACGGCCGTCGAGGACAGGATGACCATGTCACCCGGGCGGATCTGCACCTGGCGGTGCATGTTGTTCGCCATGCGGGTCAGCGCGCTCATGGGTTCGCCCTGGCTGCCCGTCGTCATGATGACGAGCCTGTCGTCGGGGATATTCCTGATCTGGTTCATCTCGACCAGCGTGCCGGCGGGGATCTCCAGATAACCGAGTTCTTCGGCGATGCGCACCATGTTCTCCATGCTGCGTCCGGAGATGGCCACCTTGCGGCCGTTCGCCGCCGCCATGTCGATGATCCTCTGCGCGCGGTGCACGTTCGAGGCGAATATCGCGATGATGATGCGCTTCTTCGTCGACGCGAAGATGTTGTTCAGCGCGATGCCCACCTGCTGCTCGGAGGGCGTGTAGCCCTTGCGCGCCGCGTTCGTGGAATCCGCCATGAGGAGCAGGACCCCTTCGTCGCCGATCGCTGCCAGGCGGGAAAGATCGAGCGGGTCCCCGTCCACCGGGGTGTAGTCGATCTTGAAATCGCCGGTATGGAAGACCTTTCCTACCGGCGTATCGATGCACAGAGCCAGCGAGTCCGCCACGCTGTGCGTCGTGTGGATCGCCTCCACTTTGAACACGCCCAGGCGGATCTCGTCGCCCGGCGCGATCTCATGCAGATCGGCGTCCACTTCGTATTCTCTGAGTTTATTTCTGATAAAACCGAGGGTCAGCCGCGTGCTGTAGATGGGCACGTTCAGTTTCTGGAGCAGATACGGGATCGCCCCGATATGGTCTTCGTGCGCGTGGGTGATGACGACGCCGCGGATCTTCTCGCTGTTTTCGATCAGGTACGTGAAGTCCGGGATGACGACGTCGATGCCCAGCATCTCGTCATCCGGGAAGGCCATGCCGCAGTCGACGATCATGATATCGCTGCCGTATTCCAGCACCGTCATGTTCTTGCCGATCTCGTGCAGGCCTCCCAGGGGAATGACGCGGAGTTTTCTGCTCTTATAGACCTTCGGCCGTAAGCTTTCTGTCATATATTATCCTTTTACTACGATATTGACGAGCTTACCGGGGACTGCGATGACCTTGACGACCGTCTTGCCTTCCGTCAGCGCCTTGACGCTGTCCATGGCCATGACGGTCTCCTCCAGAGCCGCCTTGTCCAGGCCTGCGGGCACGTCCGCCTTCTCGCGGACCTTTCCGTTGATCTGGACGACGATCTCGACGGTGTCCTTGACCAGCATGGACTCGTCGACTTCGGGCCATTTGGCGTCGTAAACGAGGCCTTCACCGCCCATGCCTTCCCACATCTCTTCCGCGATGTGAGGCACGAACGGGGCCAGGAGCAGTACCAGTTTCTGCGTGGCGTCCGCCAGCAGGCCGAGGTTGATATCGTCCAGTTCCTTATAGCGGTACATCTCGTTGACCAGCTCCATGATGGCGGAGATCGCCGTGTTGAAGTTGAATCTCTTTCTGACGTCCTCGGAAACTCTTCTGATTGTGTTGTTTAAGATATAGGCGAGCTGCTTGTCGTCCTTGCCCTCGGGGATGTAGCGGGCAGGTACTCCCTTCGTCAGCTCGATCATGTCGCCGACGAGACGGTAGACGCGGCCCAGGAACCGGTAGGAACCTTCCACGCCTTCATCGGACCACTCCAGTTCCTTTTCGGGAGGAGCCGCGAACAGGATGAACAGTCTCGCGGTGTCAGCGCCGTATCTGTCGATGATCTCCTCGGGAGATACGACGTTGCCGATGGACTTGGACATCTTTCTGCCGTCCTTTAAGACCATGCCCTGCGTCAGCAGGTTCTGGAACGGTTCCTCGCACTTCGTCAGACCGATGTCGTGCAGGAACTTGCAGAAGAAACGCGCGTACATTAAATGCAGTATCGCGTGTTCCACGCCTCCGATGTACTGGTCGACGTTCATCCAGTAGTCCGCCTTTTCGACGTCCCAGCAGGCCTTGTCGTTCTTGTTGTCGCAATAGCGCAGCTCGTACCAGGAAGAATCCAGGAACGTGTCCATGGTGTCGACTTCCCTCTTCGCAGGCTTGCCGCAGCACGGGCAGACCGTATCGACGAACGTCTTGGACGTCGCGACCGGAGACTCGCCCTTGCCGGTGAAGACGACGTCGGTCGGCAGCAGCACGGGCAGGTTCTCTTCCTTTTCGGGGACCCAGCCGCAGGTCTCGCAGTAGACCATGGGGATGGGCGTGCCCCAATAGCGCTGGCGGGAGATCAGCCAGTCGCGCAGCTTGAAGTTGACCTTCGGCTTCGCGAAGCCGGCTGCCTCGAAGTCCTTCTGCATGGCCTTGATCGCCTCGCGGTTATCCATGCCGTTGTACTTGCCGGAATTGATGACCGTACCGTCCGCGATAAAGGCCTTCTCCAGGTTGTTGATGTCGATGCCTTCGATATGCGGGTCGACGATGGGCACGATGGGCAGACCGAATTTCTTGGCGAAATCGAAGTCTCTCTGGTCGCCGTAAGGCACGCCCATGACGATGCCTGTGCCGTAGCCCATCAGGACGTAATCCGCCAGGTAGATCGGCAGTTCTTCGCCGTTCGCGGGGTTGATGGCGTAGCGGCCGGTGAACGCGCCTGTCTTTTCCTTGACGGTCGACGTTCTCTCGATGTCGCTCTGGCGGCGGGCCGCTTCCATGTAGGCGCGGCATTCCGCCTCTTCCGGCTGACCCGCGATCAGCTCTTCCACGAGCGGATGCTCCGGAGAGATGACCATGAACGTCGTGCCGAAGATGGTATCCACACGCGTCGTGAACACGGGCAGAGGCGTATCGGATCCCTTCAGTTTATAGACGACTTCCGTACCTTCGGAACGGCCGATCCAGTTGCGCTGCATGGTCTTGACGTGCTCGGGCCATCCGGGCAGCGTGTCGAGGCCGTCCAGCAGGCGGTCGGCGTAATCCGTGATCTTCAGGTACCATTGGGAGAGGCTCTTCTTCGTGACAGGCGTGTGGCAGCGTTCGCAGCAGCCTTCGACGACCTGTTCATTTGCCAGCACCGTCTGGCAGGACGGGCACCAGTTGACCGGATTTTCCTTCTTATAGGCCAGGCCGTGCTTGTAGAACTGGATGAAGATCCACTGCATCCACTTGTAATAGTCTTCCTTGTACGTGCACACCTCTCTGTCCCAGTCGTAGGAGAAACCCATCTGGCGCAGCTGCTTTTCCATCTCCGCGATGTTGGCGCTGGTCCAGACGGCGGGATGCGTCTTATGCTGGATGGCCGCGTTTTCCGCAGGCAGGCCGAACGAGTCGAACCCGATAGGGTGCAGCACGTTGAAGCCGTTCATGTGCAGGTATCTTGCGAGCACGTCCGCGATGGAATAGTTGCGCACGTGACCCATATGGAGCTTGCCCGAAGGATACGGGAACATCTCCAGACAATAGAACTTCTCCTTGTCCGGAGCCTCTGTCACATGAAATACGTCTTTGTCAGCCCATACCTTCTGCCATTTGGGCTCGATCTTCTTAAAGTTATACTGACGGTCCATATTATGCCTCTCTGATGTATAAAAACTATTTTGCGTCCGCGGGTTCGAATTCGACCTGCGGGCAGTCGATCCAGACCTTTTCGATCTGGTAATGGTCTCTCTGTTCTGCCGTGAACACGTTCACAATGACATCGCCGTAGTCCAGGAGCACCCAGCCGGTGTCCCCTTTGCCTTCCTTGTGGTCGATCAGGATGTTCTCCTTCGCCAGGCCGTCTTCGACTTCGTCGCAGAGAGCGGAGAGCTGGCGGGAGGAGCCTGCGGTCGCGATGACGAAATAATCGGCGAAACCGGACTTTTCCGCGATGTCGATGATGCTGATGTCTTTGGCCTTTTTGCCGTCCAGCAGCTTTGCCGCCAGAAGCGCAAGATCCTTATTGTCCATTCTGTTCTCCTTGTTTTATCTGCTGTCCCAGCCACTCGATCGCCGCATCCGATAAGGGATCGAATTTCGCGCCGATGCTGAGCACGTATTCTCTCGTATGGGTCATGAGATTGTAGACGCATTTATCCGGAGGAAGCTTCAGAAACTCCCGCATCTCCTCCACGCCGGGGTAATCCCTGCCCTCTTCGAGCTGATCCGCCGTCTTGAGCACCTTTTCCAGCAGGCTCATGCCCGGGCGGCCGGTCGTGTGGTAGCGGATCGCGTTCAGGATGTCCTCGTCGTCCACACCGTAGCGCTTCTGCAGCAGCCTTGCCGCCGCCGGCCCGTGCTCGAGATTGCCTTCCGGCCGGCACGTGTCGTGGAACCATGCGGCGATCTCAGCTTTCTCGGGGTCAGCGCCCCACGCCTGCGCCAGTTCTTTCGCCAGCTTGACCACGCCCTGCGTGTGGCGGAAGCGGGTCACTTTCTCGGAGCGGCGGGCGTATTCGCGCAGGCGGCCTTTCAGGTCGAGGTACAGTTCGTTTTCCTGAATGTATTCGATGACCTTGTCCGGCAGCATGAAGCGCACGGATTTGCCGTCGCGGATGCGCTGTTTGATCTCCGTGGAGCTGATCTCCAATTCGGGGATCTGGTAATACTCCGCCCGCATCGGATACTGCTCCTTCAGCCGGGCGATCGTCGCTTTCAGCTGCTCCTCGTCGTAACCTCTGCGCATGCCGATCAGAAAGCCGAAATTGCGGATGAGCTCTTCCGCCTTATGCCAGTGCTCCAGCGCGTAGAACGAATCCGTTCCCATGATGAAATACAGATCGTCGTCCGGATACTGCGTCTCTTTCAGCGCCGCGAGCGTATCGTACGTGTACGACGGCCCTTCGCGCTGCAGTTCGATATCGCTGATCTCGAAGAATTTGTGATCGCTCACAGCCAGCTTCAGCATGGCCATGCGGTGTTTTCCCTCGGCCGGCGGCACCTCTTCCTTGAAGGGGTTCACGTAGGCCGGCACGAGGAGCACCTGGTCGAGATCGGCTTCCTGGCGGATCTGCTCCGCCAGGATGAGATGTCCGTAGTGAAGGGGGTCGAAGCTGCCGCCGAGGACCCCTATTCTCTTAGCCATTTATTTTCCTTCCGGGAGCCTGACCGCGATGGAGAGTTCCTCCAGCTGCTGCTCCGTGACGATGGTGGGCGCTTCGCTCATGACGCACTGCGCGTTCTGGTTCTTCGGGAACGCGATGACCTGGCGGATATCGTCCGTACCGAGCAGCAGCATGCACAGGCGGTCGAGGCCGAACGCCAGTCCGCCGTGGGGCGGCGCGCCGTATTTGAACGCGTCGATGAAGAATCCGAACTTGATGCGGATATCCTCTTCCGTCAGCTGCAGCACTTCGAAGATCTTTTTCTGCAGCTTGCTGTCGTGGATACGGATGGAACCGCCGCCGGCTTCATAGCCGTTGATGACGATATCGTATGCGTCTGCGTAGATCTTATCGAGTTCGCCGCTCTCGAGGTAGTGGATGTCTTCCTTCTTGGGCGACGTGAACGGATGGTGCATGGCCATGTAGCGGTTCTCTTCGTCCGACCATTCGAACATCGGGAAGTCCACGACCCACAGGAGCTTGTAATCCTTCGGGTCGAGCATGCCGAGCTTGCCGGCCAGGTCTCTTCTGAGGAAGCCCAGGGATGCCCAGACGACTTCCTTCTTGCCGCTGCAGATCAGGATGAGGTCGCCGACTTCCGCGTTGAATTCCGCGCAGATCTTCTCAAGCTCTTCCTGGCTGAAGAACTTGCCGACGGAGGACTTGATCTCCCCTTCTTCCTTGCGGATCCAGACGAGTCCCTTCGCGCCGAACGTTTTGACGGATTCGGTCATCTTGTCGATGTCCTTGCGGGAGAACTTCGGCGAGCAGCCGTTCATATCGATGCCCATGACCCGTCCGCCGTCCTTCAGTGCGTCCGTGAACACGCTGAAATTGCAATCCTTGACCATATCTGCCAGATCGTGCAGTTCGAAGCCGATACGGAGGTCCGGCTTGTCGGAACCGTAGCGGTTCATGGCTTCGTCCCAGGTCATGCGGGGCAGCGGCAGCTGGATGTCCACGTTCAGCATTTCCTTGAACAGGCGCTTGAGGAAGCGCTCCTGGACTTCCAGGATGTCTTCCTGGTCCACGAAGGACATCTCGAGGTCGATCTGCGTGAATTCCGGCTGACGGTCGGCCCGCAGGTCTTCGTCGCGGTAGCACTTGGCGATCTGGACGTAGCGGTCCGTGCCGCCCACCATCAGCAGCTGCTTGAACTGCTGCGGGGACTGGGGCAGCGCGTAGAATCTGCCCGGATTGACGCGGCTGGGCACGAGATAGTCTCTCGCGCCTTCCGGCGTCGGCTTGGCCAGAACGGGCGTCTCGACTTCGATGAAGCCGTTCTCATAATAGAAATTGCGGATGACATTGTACATCTTGCTGCGGAACGCCAGCGTCTTCTGCATCAGGGGTTTTCTGAGGTCCAGATAGCGGTACTTCAGGCGCAGGTCGCCGGACACGTTGTCGTCATCCTTGATGTAGATGGGCGGGGTCTCGGCTTCCGCGTAGATGCTCAGCTCGTTCGCCAGGATCTCCACGGCGCCGGTCTCGAGGTCCGCGTTCTTGCTCTCTCTTTCGCGCACGACGCCCTTCACGCCCACGGTATATTCGCTGCGCAGGCTGTTGGCCTTCTCCAGCACGTCTGCCGGCGTGCCGTCGCCGAACACGACCTGCACGATGCCTTTGCGGTCGCGGATGTCTGCAAAGATCAGGCTTCCCAGGTTTCTCTTTTTGGCGACCCAGCCGTTTACGGTGATCTCCTTACCGATCAGGTCTTCTCTCACTTCGCCGCAGTAGCAGCTTCTTTTCAGCAGTTTATCCATGTTACACCTACCTGTTTATCTCTTCTTCGAGGGATCCGATGGGGATCTCCTTCTGCGTAGAGTTTATCATATCGCGCAATGTGACGACACCCTTGTCGAGCTCGTCGTCGCCGATGACGACCGTGTACTTCGCGCCGCTGCGGTCCGCGTATTTCAGCTGGGCCTTCAGCCCTCTGCCCATGACGTCCGTCAGGACGCGGTGACCGCTCTTACGGAGGCCGTCAGCCAGCTTCAGGCCTTCCAGGGTCGCCCTGCCGCCAAGCGTCGCGATGAACACGTCGCAGTCAGCCGGTTTGGGGATCTCGAACCCCTTCGCCTCCAGGATGAGCAGCAGTCTCTCGAGACCCATGCCGAAGCCTACGCCCGGCGTATAGGGTCCGCCGACCTCTTCCACGAGGTGGTCGTAGCGGCCGCCGCCGCAGACCGTGGACTGGGCGCCAAGATCTTCGGAAATGAACTCGAAGGCGGTCTTCGTGTAGTAATCCAGGCCGCGGACGATGTTCGGGTCGACTTCATAGGGGATGCTGAGCGCTTCCAGATCCTTTTTCAGATCCTCGAAAGCGTCTCTGCATTCGTCGCAGAGGAAATCGAGCATGTACGGAGCGCCTTCTGAGAACTTCTTGTCGTCCGGATCCTTGGAATCCAGGATGCGCATCGGGTTCTTCTCGAAACGGCTCTTGCTCGTATCGGAAAGCTCCTCGTAGTGCGGTCTCAGGAAGTCCTGCAGCGCCTTGCGGTATTCCGCGCGGCAGTTCGGGCATCCGATGCTGTTGACGTGCAGCTTCAGGTCCGTGATGCCGAGGCCGGTCAGGAAGTTCCAGGCCAGGGCGATGACCTCCGCGTCCGCCATCATGTTCTCCGTGCCGAAGATCTCGATGCCGAACTGGTGGAACTGTCTCTGTCTGCCCTTCTGCATCTTCTCATAGCGGAAGCACGGGATGA
This sequence comes from Bacillota bacterium, assembly GCA_017619985.1. GTDB lineage: Bacteria > Bacillota > Clostridia > Peptostreptococcales > Anaerovoracaceae > RUG11894. The sequence continues at coordinate 20,850 of JAFZRG010000260.1, forward strand.
TGTAGTAGTACTTGCCCGGCTGCGGGTCCGCGTACATCTTGTTCTCGATATAGGAACGGACGACGCCGGCGGTGCCTTCGGGCTTGAGCGTCAGGCTCCTCTCCGCGATCTCGAACGTGTACATCTCCTTCTGGACGACGTCCGTCGTATCGCCGATGCCGCGCGCGAACAGCTCTGTATGCTCAAACATCGGCGTGCGGATCTCCTTGAATCCGTACTGCGCCGCCGTTTCGCGGATGCGGCTCTCGAGCCACTGCCATTTGTAAGATTCGGAAGGCAGGATGTCCTTTGTTCCTTTTGGTATGTTGATCATAGTATACCGGCTTCCTTTCTCGCTATCATTTCCTCGATGCGCTCGATATAGATCTCGTAATTCGATACGTTCGGCACCCTCTCCAGCCTGTTTTCCGCGGGGAAATAGACCTTGGAGATGGCGCCCGCTCCCATGGCGATGATCGTCTGATCCTCCTCCATGATGCGGATATTGTAAAGGCTCGCGGTACCGGGCCGGCACCAGCCTACGTTTTCAAAGTTGCCCGCCATGTGCTTCTGGCGGTAGAGATAATAGGGTTCGAATCCCGCGTCCGTAAGCATTCGGTCCGCGTCTTCGAGCATATTCCGCACGTTGTCCGCCTGCCGCAGCGCGACGCCGGGATCCTCTTCGATCATGCGGCTCGCCCGCTTGACGGCCAGCGTATGGACAGTGATGTTCTCGGGACCCAGCGCGATGACCTCCGAGAGGCTTTCGCGGAAGTCTTCCGGCGTTTCTTCCGGAAGGCCCGTGATCAGGTCTGCGTTCACGACGCCGATGCCGGCTTTGTCCGCCAGGGCAAATGCTTCGCGGATCTGCTGCGGGCTGTGCCTGCGTCCGATCAGGTCCAGCGTATGCTGCTTCATGGACTGCGGATTGATGGAGATGCGGTCCGCGCCGGCTTCCTTTATGATCGCCAGCTTGCCTTCCGTGATCGTCTCCGGCCTGCCGCCTTCCACGGTGAATTCCACGGTATTTTCATTCACGAACAGTTCGCGTACCTTCATGAGGAAAGCCTTCAGGTCTTCTTCGTCGAGGCTCGTGGGCGTTCCGCCGCCGATGTAGATGGATTCGGCCGTCCGGCCGCTGCGGTCCATGATCGTTCTGACCGCGTCCATCTCTTTGAACAGCGCTACGAGATAGGCCGTCGCGGCAGGCTTCGTGATCGTATTGCTCGTAAAGCTGCAGTACTGGCAGCGCGTCGGGCAGAACGGGATGCCGATGTAGAGGCCGGCCGCCTTCGGATCGGGGCTGCGCTTTACCGTCTTCTGGCATTCGCTGACCCTGCGCAGCAGCGCGATCTTCTCATCCGAAACGTAGTACTGTTCCTTCAGGACCTGTTCCGGGTCAGCGCCTTTCGCCTTCAGTTCGTTGTAGAGCTTTCCGGGACGGACGCCCGTCAGGATGCCCCAGTCCAGATCTTTTCCTGTGATCTTCTTCAGAAACGCGTACGCTTTGCGCTTGCTGCCGTTATAATCGCCGCCCGCTCCGATCACGAGTTCTGCATCGGGCTGTCCGACGAAGATGCGGAACGCGTCTTCGGGCAGAAACATCTTCGCGAGTTCCCCTACGTGGTATTTGTGCTTTTCGTCGGGTACGGAAATGCTATACAAAGGGGTTGTACCTCATTTCGTAGCCTATCGTCGTCGCATCCATGTGACCCGGCAGGACGGTCGTATCTTCCGGCAGCAGGAACAGCTTCTTCGTGATGGAATCCATGAGGTCCTCGAAACTGCCGCCCCAGAGGTCCGTACGTCCCACGGAGGCGTGAAACAGAGTGTCTCCGGAAAATAGGATTCTGTCAACAAGGATGCACTGTCCTCCCGGCGTGTGTCCCGGGGTCGCGATGAACTTCAGTTCCATGGTCCCGACCTTCAGAACATCGCCGTCATGCGTCCAGACATCTGCGGTGATGCCGCCCTTTCCGTAGCTGTCCCTGCGGCTGTACAGGAGCTTCTCTTCCTTCTTTGCCGCGACCAGCTTGATATCAGGCCAGCACTGCCGGCAGAACTCGATACCGCCGGTATGGTCGCCGTGTCCGTGGGTCAGAACGATATATACGGGGGTCAGCCCGTTCTTTTCGACGTCCGCTTTCAGCGCTTCGCTGGGCGCGCCCGGGTCCACGATGAACGCGTCGGTGCCGCCCTCTTCCCATACGAGATAGCAGTTCGTGCCGAATGCGCTCAGGACGTAATTCTTGATATTGATCATGGGATCTCCTTTTTAAGACCTCGTGCGGTAGACTTCGAGCACGCTCTTGACCTGCTTCATGCGGGCCATGACCTTGACGATGTCGCCGGTGTTGGCGATGGAGAGTGTCAGGTCCATAGTGCAGATATTCTCCTTGTCCTTCTTGAGGGTGAGCCCGTTGATGTTGATGTCCATATCCACGCAGACCTTGGAAACGTCGGAGAACAGACCCTTGCGGTCTTCCGCGACGATGGTGATGTCCGCGTCGAAGTTCTGGCCGCTGTCGTCGTCATCCCAGGACACGTCGATCAGGCGGAGCTTTTCCACCTCGGGCAGCGCGCGGATGTTCGTACAGTCCATACGGTGGATGGAAACGCCTCTGCCTTTCGTCGTGTATCCGACGATCGCGTCACCGGGAACGGGGCTGCAGCACTTGGCGAAGTGGATCATCAGATCGCTCACGCCCTTCACGCTGACGCCTCTCGTCCGCTCGGCCCTCTTTTCCTTCTTCAGGGCCTGCGCGAGCTTTTTAGCCTCTTCCTGAGCCTTTTTCCTCGCCTCTTCTTCGGCCTTTGCCGCTTCCGTCGCCGCGTCTTCCTTCGCCTTGAGCGCCGCGGCTTTTTCGGTCACGGACGCGCTGGCTTCCTTCTTCAGGAACTGGCGGATCTTGCTCTTGGCGGAGTTC
>JAFZRG010000261.1 GCA_017619985.1 Bacillota bacterium
ATCTGCTGCCGGAGGAAAAGACGTTCGCACACTGGCTGATCCCGGACGTCTTCGCGCAGTACGGATTGGAGCACTGGAGAGAGTAAGTGAGCCTGCGGATCGAACCTTTCACAAACGAATACGCGCTGTACCTGCGCGACGAGTCCCGTTCAACGGGGGAAGCGGCATACATCGCTTTCCCCTCGGACGAGGAGGCGATCCGCGAAGCGCTGTCCTTTGCGCGCGCAAACGGGCTGCCCGTCACGACGCAGGGCGGCCGGACGGGACTTGCTGCCGGCGCCGTGCCTCACGGCGGGCTGCTGCTGAACCTGAGCCGCATGGACAGGATCTCCGGTCCGGAACGATCCGGCGGTACCGTGCTGCTGCGCGTGCAGCCGGGCGTGCTGCTCGTGAACGTGCGTAAATATATAGAAGGCATGCGGGCGGAATACGGCCCGCTGTTCTTCCCGCCGGATCCGACGGAGACGACGGCCAGCATCGGCGGCATGACCGCCTGCAACGCGTCCGGCGCAAGGACGTATTCCTATGGCGCGACGCGGAAGCACGTCGAAGGACTGCGCATCGTTCTCGCGGACAGCCGCACGGTGACCCTGCGCAGAGGAGCGCAGAAAGCTTCCGGACGAAAGCTGGATCTCCACTGCGATGACGGGTCGCGCATCGCCCTGCAGCTTCCGTCCTACCGCATGCCTTCCGTCAAGAACGCCTCCGGATATTATATCGAAGACGGTATGGATGCCGTCGACCTGTTCACGGGCAGCGACGGTACGCTGGGCGTGGTCACGGAAGCGCTGCTGAAGCTGACGTCTCTGCCGGAACAGATCTGGGAAGTCGGCTGCCTGCTGGATACGGAAGAGAAAGCGCTGGGCCTGGTCTGTGCGTTGCGGGAAAACTGCCGGCTTGCTTCTCTCGAGTATTTCGACCGCGGCGCTCTGCAGGTCTTAAGAGACCGTAAACGGTGGGATGCATCTCTTCGCGGGATCGCGGACGTCCCGGAACATACCGCTTCCCTCATCTTCGCGGAGATCCACGCGGGCAGCAGGGAAGAGGCCTTCGGCGAACTGCGGAAGCTCTCTGCCTGTCTGAAGTCCTGCGGCGGCGATCCGGATGCCACCTGGTTCGGCTGGAACGCGGCGGATATCCGGCGCTTCCAGGCGTTCCGCCACGCGGTGCCGGAATCCGTCAACATGCTGATCGACGAGCGTCGGAGAAAAGAACCCGGCATCACGAAACTGGGCACGGACATGTCCGTGGAAGATAAGGATCTGCGCGCCGTGTTCGCCATGTACCGCGAAGGACTGGCGGAGCTCGGCCTGCAGTCCGCGATCTGGGGCCACATCGGAAACAACCACGTGCACGTCAACATCCTGCCGTCCTCGATGGACGAATACCGCCGGGCGAAGGAGCTGTACGCGCGCTGGGCGCAGCGGGTCACGGACATGGGCGGCGCGGTGAGCGCGGAGCACGGCGTGGGCAAACTCAAAGCGGGCTTTCTGGAGATCATGTACGGGCCGCAGGCGATCGGGGAGATGCGCGCGCTCAAGCGATCCCTGGATCCTGCGGGCATGCTGAACCCGGGCAATCTGTTCCCGCCGGAGGGTTGAAAAACGCGCCGGAAAACGTTAAAAATTGTGTCTGAAACAGACCCCTTCCACAACATGTTGGGAGGGGTCAAAAACTTAAAAAAAGAGTCCAAAAATAATGCGAAAAATCATTGACACTTGAAGGGTTTTACGCTATTATTCATTAGTCACGCTATGCCCAAATGGGGACATAGGTGTGTTTTGTGCGTTATCAATCCGCTTATAAAGCGTTATTTGGAGGAAATCACAATGGCAAATGACGTAAGAGTCAAGGTAACCTTATCTTGCACCGAATGCAAACAGAGAAACTACAACACCACCAAGAACAAGAGAAACAATCCCGAGCGTCTTGAGATGATGAAGTACTGCAAGTTCTGCAGAAAAGAGACTCTGCACAGAGAAACCAAGTAAGGAAAGGAACCTGAAACAATGGCAGATACAGCTGCAAAGGCAAAGAAAGGTAAGTTCAGCGAATATTTCAAGGGCGTGCGGACCGAACTGAAGAAGGTCGTCTGGCCCACGAGAAAAGAGCTGTACAAGTACACCATCGTCGTTCTTCTGGTCTGTGCGTTCTTCGCACTGTTCTTCTGGCTCCTGGATACCGGCTTCCTGGCCATCCTGGAGAAGGTCCTGAACATCACCATGTAGGAGCGAATCCATGTCCGAAGATAAGATCCTGGATCAGGAACTGAATACGGAAGAGCGTACCAAAGAGATCTCCCGCTACCTCGACGAGGCAGACGAGATCCCTGCCGGTTTCCTGCGCCGCAGCAAGGAACCGAAGTGGTACGTCGTCCACACCTATTCCGGTCACGAGAACAAGGTCAAGGTCAATCTGGAAAAGCTGGTCGAGAACAGAGGCATGCAGGACCTCGTCCTGCAGGTCATCGTTCCCACGGAGACCGTCTATGACCGCGACAGCGGCAAGAGCAAGGAAAGAAAGATCTTCCCCGGCTACGTCATCGTCAAGATGATCGTCACGAACGAATCATGGTACCTGGTGAGAAACACCCAGGGCGTCACCGGTTTCGTCGGCCAGGGCTCCGAACCCATTCCTCTCTCCGACGAGGAAGTCCGCCGCATGGGCATCGAGAAGACCGTCATCGTCATGGACATCCATCCGGGCGATGCCGTCAAGGTCATCACGGGTCCGTTCAAGGGCTTTGCCGCGACGGTGGAGGAAGTGAACCCGGACAAGCAGACCATCAAGGCGAAGGTCGACATGTTCGGACGTTCCACGCCCGTCGAACTGGAATACGACCAGGTGGACAAACTGTAAATAACGGGGACAGCCCCGTGGAAAGGAGAAGAATATGGCAAAGAAAGTCGAAGGCTTTGTAAAGCTGCAGATCGCTGCCGGTAAGGCCAATCCTGCGCCTCCCGTAGGTCCCGCCCTCGGTCAGCACGGTGTCAACATCATGGAATTCTGCAAGCAGTTCAACGCCCGCACGCAGGACCAGGCCGCCGAAGGGATGATCATCCCCGTCGTGATCACGGTCTATGCAGACAAGTCTTTCACGTTCGTCACGAAGACGCCGCCCGCACCCGTTCTGATCAAGAAGGCTGCAGGACTGGACAAGGCTTCCGGTGAACCGAACAAGAAGAAGGTCGGCAAGATCACTCACGCCCAGGCGGAAGAGATCGCAAAGACCAAGATGCCCGATCTCAATGCCGCGAGCATCGAGAGTGCCACCGAGATGATCAAGGGCACTGCCAGAAGCATGGGTATCATCGTAGAAGAGTAGTTGATGGGAGGCTGTAACAGGCCGTTAGTACCACAAGGAGGAACCAAATGCCTAAAAGAGGTAAGAAGTATCAGGACGCTGTCAAGCAGTATGACAAGTCCGCACAGTACGAGATCGACGAAGCGTTCGAGATCCTGTGCAAGATCGCTACTGCAAAATTCGACGAGACTGTCGAGGCTCATTTCAGACTGGGCGTAGACGGCCGCCATGCAGACCAGCAGGTCCGCGGCGCGATCGTGCTCCCCAACGGAACCGGTAAGACCAAGAGAGTTCTCGTATTCGCGAAGGGCGACAAGGCCCATGAAGCGGAAGCAGCCGGTGCTGACTATGTCGGCGCAGAGGAGCTGGCAGACAAGATCAGAACCGAGAACTGGTTCGATTTCGACGTAGTCGTCGCGACCCCCGACATGATGGGCGTCGTCGGAAGACTCGGTAAGCTGCTCGGCCCCAAGGGTCTCATGCCCAGCCCCAAGTCCGGTACCGTCACCATGAACGTTGCTCAGGCACTTTCCGAGATCAAAGCCGGTAAAGTCGAGTACCGTCTGGACAAGCAGAACATTATCCACACCCCGATCGGCAAGGCTTCTTTCGGCCCTGAAAAGTTAAAGGAAAACTACATGGCCCTTCTGGAAGCAGTTGTCAAGGCCAAGCCGGCCGCAGCAAAGGGACAGTACATCAAGTCCGCCGCCATCGCAACCTCGATGAGCCCCGGAATCAAGCTGAACCCCGCGAAGCTGGGCTAGCAGGCACACAAAAGGCCGGATCGCAACACAAAACAGAATACAATAGCTGTAGACAGCAGGTGCGCACGCAGGTGCGCTTAATATCCAGCCGAGGTTACGATTCATAAACAAGCCTTTTCCGTCTGCAGACACCGAAAAGGCTTTCTTTCGGGAAAGCCGGAAAGGAGAATAGATGTCAGTAGAAAATCTGAAGATCAAAGCTGCTGTGATCGAAGAGATCAAAGAAAAGCTCGAAAAAGCAGAATCTGCAGTGGTCATCGACTACATCGGAACGACTGTAGAACAGGCGAACGCGCTGAGAAAGAATCTTCGTGAAGCAGGCGTAGATTACACCGTATACAAGAACACGCTCATGGCAAAGGCCATCGAGGGGACCAAGTACGAAGGACTGAAGGATGTCCTGAGCGGCCCCTCCGCTCTGGCGATCAGCTATGACGACGCCACGGCTCCCGCGAGAGTCCTGGCAAAGTCCATCAAGGACTTCGGCAAGATGGCGTTCAAGGCCGGCGTCGTAGAAGGCACCTTCTATGATGCAGAGGGCATGCAGGCCATCGCCAGCATTCCTTCCAGAGATGAACTCATCGCGAAGTTCATGGGAAGCATCCAGAGCCCGGTCGGCAAGATGGTCCGCACATTCCAGGCCATCGCCGATGCCAAGGCAGAATAATCGCCGCAAAGCGATATCATACAACCGGGCTGAAGGCAGCCCATGCACAATGAGAATTTAATAAGGAGAAAATACAATGACTAAGGAACAGATTATTGAAGCCATCAAAGCGATGACAGTTCTGGAACTCAACGAGCTGGTCAAGGCTTGTGAAGAAGAATTCGGCGTATCCGCAGCCGCTCCCGTAGCAGTTGCCGGCGCAGCCGCAGCTCCCGCTGAAGAAGAAAAGGACGAATTCGACGTTATGCTCGAAGCAGTCGGCGCTGAGAAGATCAAGGTCATCAAGGTCGTCAGAGAGATCACCGGTCTGGGCCTCAAGGAAGCCAAGGACCTGGTCGACAACGCCCCCAAGGCCGTCAAGGAAGGCGCTTCCAAGGCAGAAGCCAACGAGATCAAGACCAAGCTGGAAGAAGTCGGCGCTACCGTCGTTCTGAAGTAGTCTGCACTCAAACTGAAGATCGAAAGGGTTGTCCATACCGGGCAACCCTTTTGCCCGTCTTTTGCGGGCGTCAATTTTTAACATATACAAGGAGGGAACCCAATGCCCCAACCCCAAAAATTCGGCAGAAAAGAGCGTATGAGCTTCTCCAAGATCGAAACGGTCCTGCCCATGCCCAACCTCATCCAGATCCAGAAAGACTCCTATGATTGGTTCATCAAAGAGGGTCTTGCCGAGGTCTTCGAGGACATATCCCCCATCCGGGACTATGCGGACAATCTGGCGCTGGAATTCGTCGATCACTACATCTCCGACGAGACGAAATACGATCAGGAAGAGTGCAAGGAGAGAGATGCCACCTACGCCGCGCCGTTAAAAGTAAAGGTGCGCCTCATCAACCAGGAGACTGGCGAGGTCAAGGAGCAGGAAGTCTTTATGGGCGATTTCCCCATAATGACGGAGAAGGGCACGTTCATCTACAACGGCGCGGAGCGCGTCGTGGTCACGCAGCTGGTCCGTTCGCCCGGACCGTACTACGAAGTGACCGTAGACAAGTCCAACAACAAGCTGTTCTCCACAACGATCATTCCCAACAGAGGAGCCTGGCTGGAATACGAAACCGATTCCAACGAGGTCATTTCCGTGCGCGTGGACCGCACCAGAAAGCAGCCCATCACGGAACTCCTCCGCGCTTTGGCGTACGATTCCGTAGAAGCCAAGGTGGAATCCGAAAGACGCAAGAACCCCGGCATTTCCGAGGAAGACCTGCACAAGAAGATCCGCCGCTACGGAGAATTCCGCACGTCCATCGCCGCAAGCCTGCAGGAAGGCTCTAACGAAGAGATCTACGCCATCTTCGGCCAGGACGACAGACTCATGAAGTCTATCGCCAAAGATCCGACTCACAACTTCGATGAAGGTCTCAAGGAGATCTACAGAAAGCTCAGACCGGGCGAGCCTGCCACGTTCGACAGCGCCTACGACCTGATCGAAGCTCTGTTCTTCGACGCGAAGAGATACGATCTGGCCAAGGTCGGCCGTTACAAATACAACAAGAAGCTGGGTCTGCGCAACCGTATCGCAAACTGCGTGCTCGCAGAGGACGTCGTCAACCCCATGACGGGCGAGATCGTCTTCGAAAAAGGCAAGAGACTGTCCAGAGCCGAAGCCAAGATCGTCCAGAACGCAGGTCCCGAGTTCGTGTGGGTGGAAAGCAAGACCGTCGAAGGCAAGGCCGTCAAGGTCATCGGCAACAACTTCGTCGAGCTGTCCGGCTATGTGAACTTCGACCCGGCCGAATACAAGCTGCCGAAGAGAGTGTTCTATCCGGCGCTGCTGGCCTGCCTCGAAGACTACGAGGCCAATCATAAGCCCGCCGGCAGACTCAAGAAGGCCGAAGCCGCCAAGGCCATGGCCGACTATCTGTACAGCCGCAGAAACGAACTGTCTCCGAAGCACATCATCCTCGACGACATCATCGCGTCCGTCTCCTACCTGCTCGGACTGCCCGACGGCATCGGCACGACCGACGACATCGACCACCTGGGCAACAGAAGACTGCGCACCGTCGGCGAACTGCTGCAGAACCAGTTCCGCATCGGCCTCGCCAGAATGGAGAGAGTCGTCAAGGAAAGAATGACCATCCAGGACATCGAAGCGACGACGCCCCAGGCCCTGATGAACATCCGCCCCGTGACGGCTGCCATCAAGGAATTCTTCGGTTCTTCCCAGCTGTCCCAGTTCATGGACCAGACGAATCCGCTGGCCGAACTGACCCACAAGAGAAGACTGTCCGCCCTGGGCCCCGGCGGTCTGTCCAGAGACAGAGCCGGATTCGAAGTCCGCGACGTCCACCACTCCCACTACGGCCGCATGTGCCCCATCGAGACGCCTGAAGGTCCGAACATCGGTCTGATCGGCTCCCTCACCACCTACGGGGTCATCAACGAATACGGCTTTATCGAGACGCCGTACCGCTGGGTCGACAAGAAGAACGGCATCGTCACGTCCAAGATCCAGTATTTGGCCGCAGACGAGGAAGAACCCCTGATCATCGCGCAGGCGAACGAGCCGCTGGATGAAAAGGGCCGCTTCGTCAACCAGAAGGTCCTCGCGAGAGGCGATCTGGGCGAGATCGACCTGTACGACAGAGAAGTCGTCGACTGCATGGACGTTTCGCCGCGCCAGGTGGTATCCATCGCGACCGCGATGATCCCGTTCCTGGAGAACGACGACGCCAACCGTGCCCTGATGGGCTCGAACATGCAGCGCCAGGCCGTGCCTCTCCTCGTCGCTGACGCACCCGTCGTCGCGACAGGCGTGGAATACAGAGCCGCCTGCGACTCCGGCGTCGTGGTCCTCGCCAAGAACGCCGGCACCGTCGAATTCGTGGACGCCACCCGCGTCGTGATCGAAAGAGACGACGGCTTAGGCAAGGATACCTACAAGCTGCTCAAGTACAAGAGATCCACCCAGGGTACCTGCATCAACCAGAAGCCCATCGTGTCCCACGGCAAGCACATCGAGGCAGGCGAAGTCATCGCGGACGGTCCCTCTACCGACCAGGGCGAGATCGCTCTCGGCAGAAACCTCCTCATCGGCTTCATGACCTGGGAAGGCTATAACTACGAGGACGCAGTCATCCTCAACGAAAGACTGCTCATGGAC
>JAFZRG010000262.1 GCA_017619985.1 Bacillota bacterium
CCGAGGCGCTGGAACTGACGAACAAGGCTGTCGCGGAGGCGCTGGACGGCCTGCCCGCCCACAAGATGCACTGCAGCGTGCTGGCCGAGGAGGCCATCCAGGCCGCACTCGAGGATTATCAGAACAAAAAGCTTGCCGCGAAGCAGGGGCTCGAATAACATGATCTCCACAAGAGGACGCTACGCGCTGCGGGTCATGATCGACCTGGCGGCGCAGGATGCGGACCGCTACACGCCCCTCAAGGAGGTGGCGGAGCGTCAGCGCATCTCGAAAAAGTATATCGAAGCCATCATGACCGGTCTTTCCAAGGCCGGCCTGGTCGATGCCGCCCACGGCAAGGGAGGCGGCTACCGGCTGAACCGCAAGGCTTCGGAATATACCGTGGGAGAGATCCTGCGGGTCACCGAGGGGGACCTCGCGCCGGTCGCCTGCCTGGGCGAAGGCGCCAAGCCCTGCCAGTACGCGGGCGAATGCAAGACCCTGCCGGTATGGGACAAACTCAACCTCATGATCAACGAGTATCTGGACGGCGTCACGCTCGACAGCCTGGCCTGATAAAACGCAAAAAGAACACCGCTGCGGACCCCAAATTCGGGGTCCGTTTTGTTTGCCTGTTTCTCTCAAATGTAATATAATCTAATGAGGTATATTCTCAAATCGAGAGGAGAGCTTTATGAAGTGCAAAGTTTGCGGTTATGAATTCGATTCGGGACGCGAATACTGCCCCATGTGCGGCAGCAAAGTGCCCGAGGACATGAGACGCAAAGAGGAAGAGGCGATGTCGTGGAATACCTACGACTTCCCGAAGCCGAAGAAACTTGAAGATATAGAAATGCGCTGGCCCGGCATGGATACCCGGACGGGATCTTCCGTGTCGGTCATGAAGAAAGACGCGAGCGAAGGATTCGTCCGCGCGGCAGCCCCTGCGAAGGCGGAGCCGGAACAGCCGAAGAAGCCCGAAGAGCCGATGCCCGATCCCTGGGCGGCGCTGCAGAAGGACTTCCCGAAGTCCGTGACCCCGCAGCCCGTACAGCCTCAGCCCATGCCGCAGATGCCGGTCTGGACGATGCCGCCCCAACAGAGCGCACCCACTCCGCAGGCGCCCGTACAGCCTCAGCCTGCACCGCAGCCAAGCGCCGCTCCGCAGACCCCTGTCCAGCCGCAGCCCGCTCCGCAGCAGCCGGCTCAGAGCCCCTTCCCGCAGGGAGCCTGGCAGATGCCGCAGATGCAGGAGACGCCTTCCTGGACACCGTACAACGTGCAGGCGCCGCAGCAGACCATGCAGATGCCGCCGATCGCTCCGGGATACGTTCCTTCGACCTTTACGCAGGCCTACGGCGCGCAGTACAGCCAGGCGCAGTATACGCAGCCGCAGACCGCCTGGACCGTGCCGCCCCAGCCGCAGCCCGGACAGCAGGTGTTCGTGACCCAGCCGGCACAGCCGGTCTACATCCAGCCCGCGTCTGTGACCCCTCCGGTCTACGCGCCGGTCTATCCTTCGTATACGCAGCCCGTTCCGCCCGTGCAGCCCGCAGCGCCGCAGCCGGAACCCGTGCCGCAGCCTGAGCCTGCCGCAGAACCGGCTCCCGCACCTGCGGAAGAGCCTGCTCCGGCTCCCGCCGAAGAACCTGTTCCTGCACCGGTTCCCACGCTGCAGCCCGAACCTGCACCGGAACCGGTCCCCGCTCCCGCCGAGCCGGAGGAAGAACCCGTACCCGAACCCATCGAAACGGTCCTGGAAGAGAACGTCGTCGCGTCGATCGATTCCCCCGCAGAGGAACCCCCGGTCTCCGAACCGGCCCCCGCGGAAGAAGGCGAACCCGACGAGGAGAACAGAGACCCGAAGCGGTTCTTTACGTTCAATAAGAAAAACGAGGAGTTCCAGCAGCTGCTGAACCAGCAGTACGAACGCCTGCGCAATCTGCACGGCGGCGAAGATCTTGACGATCTCGCCCGCACGTCGATCTACCGCAAGGATACGTTCCAGCCGACGCCTGCGCAGAACTTCTTCTATAACGACGATATCAGCACCGACCTCGACGAATTCGAGCGGATGCTCCTGGAGGATACCCGGGATACCGAAGGCGACGAGACGCTGGCGATCAACCGCGAGCACATCAAAGGCGCCGGCATGCGCGCGGAGGATCTCATCGAGCCGCTTCCCGCAAAGGAAGGCGATACGCATCCCCTGAGCGAACCGGTCCCTGCAGCGGCCGAAGAACCTGCCGCACAGCCGGAAGAGCCCGAGATCCCCATGACGAAGGAAGAGATCGCCAGGAGCGAGCACCGCAAGCGCATGGAAGCGATGGCGCGCGCCAGAGAGGCGTATTTCGCGAGCCTCCGCACGATGACTGCCGAAATGAAGGCGCTCAAGGACGCGGAATTCAAGGCGCAGCTGGAAAAGGAAGCCCGCATCGCGCGCGAACCGGTCGCAGTGGAGACCCCGCCTGAAAAGACGGCGGAAGAGCTCGCAGCCGAAAAGGCCGAAGAAGCCAGGCTTGCCGCGGAGAGAGAAGCGGCGGAACGCGAAGCCGCCATCGAACGCGCCAAGGCCGAGATGAGGGCCGCGCAGGAAGCGCAGCAGAAAGAACAGCAGGAAGAGGCGGAATACGCCGACGAGCTGGACGAAGCGCTGCAGCAGGCGGAAGAGAGCAGTCCCGAAGAGATCCCTGCCGCGGAACCGGAAGAGGAAGAAAGCCCCGCGGATCAGGAAGAAGATGAAGAGGCTGTTCCCGAGCGCGATAAGACGGAGGTCTTCGACGAGATCCTGGATGACGTCGAGGAAGAGAACCAGAAGCGCGAGGAGAGGGAACGCAGCCATTGGTTCCTGAAATTCCTGCTCGCGCTGCTCATCGTCATCGCGGCGGCGGAAGGCGGCACGTATGCGCTCGACCATTATGCTCCGGATTCCCCGGCGACTATCATAGCGACGGGCATCCAGCAGAACGTGCACGATTTTGTGAAGAGCAGCGTTGAACAGATCAAGGGCAAATTCGCGAAGGAAGAAGCTGAACCGCAGCAGCCCGAAGAAGAGCCGCAGCAGCCCGAAGTGGAAGACACATCCTTCGTGCTGTCCGACATCATCGCCGAAAGCAATAAGAACATCGGGACCGTAACGGAGAACCTGGGCATCGGCTACGATCCCCAGCGTTCCTACGATATCCCCGGCCTGGCCTCGTCCGAGCTCGTGACGGACGCCGCCGAAAAGGCCAAGGTCTGCAAGACGCTCATCGGCTACAACAGCGACTGGATCGACTTCATCAACGGCGAGACGCAGGACTGCCTGAATTACCTGAAGGCGGACGGCACAGCGTACCGCAGCGCGGTCACGTTCGACAAGATCGGCCAGATCACGGAGAAGTTCCTGAAGCTGGAGATCGGCGAGATCCGCAAGACGGCGGACGCATATTTCGCCTTTGCCGGCGAGTCCATCGAAGTGACCCAGGACGAAACGACGGCGCAGTCCTCCGGCTACATGGTCTACGAGCTGGTCCCCGTAGGCGACGAACTGAAGATCAAGGATTATTACAACATCACCAACTGATGCTGAAAGAAAGGGTCCCTGAATGGATAAGAAAAGAAAGGGCGCAAAGGTCAGAATTGCCCTTTGCGTCCTCATTTTATTAGTACTGCTGATCTATGCCCTCACCGGCTTTCTCACGGATCTTCTGTGGTTCAAGGAGACGGGCTACGTTTCCGTCTTCCTGAAGGAGATCATGACGAAGATCAAGCTCGGCATACCCGCCGCGGCGCTCATCGCGCTGCTGATGTGGGTGTTCCTGTCCGCTTTGAAAAAGGCTTTCCTGAGCAAGGGCGGCTATACGCTGGAGGCGGCGGACGCGAAAAGGCTCCGCAAAGCCGGCATCGCGCTCAGCGTGGTGCTCGGCATCGTCGTTTCGGCCGGCATCATCTCCCGTCTGTGGTGGGAGATCCTGCAGTTCCTGAACGCGACGGACTTCGGCATCGCGGACCCGCTGTACGGCAACGACGTGGGATTCTACGTATTTAAACTGGAGTTCCTGGAAGCGCTCAGCGCGTCCGCTCTGAGCATCATCGCCGCGCTGCTGATCGCCACGCTCGTCTATTACGCGCTGCTCATCAATTTCGTCAAGTCTGACGGCAGCCTGGACGACGAAGAGGCGGACTCGTACGAATACGAGATCCCCGGCGAGGACGAAGATGACCCGCTCCGGGAAATGCTCGGCAACACGCCGGCCGGCAAAGTCATCTCCCTGTTCACGAAGGGCGGAGCCAGAAAACCGCAGCCTGCCGCGCCGAAACCTTCCAAAGACCTGAAACAGACGGGTCACGCCGTGCTGCGCGTCGCCGGCACCCAGATCGCGATCCTGGGCGTGCTCGGCTTCCTGCTGCTGGCGGCCCGCTTCGTGCTGGCCCGCTACAGCCTGCTGTATTCCGGCACGGGCGTCGCCTACGGCGCCGGATATACCGACATCAACGTGACCCTGAACGTCTACCGCATCTGCATCGCGCTGGCGATCCTCTCCGCGGTGCTCTTCGTGTACGCCCTGAAGACGCGCAAGCTCATGCCGGGCATCATCTGCCCCGTCCTGATGGCCGTCGTGTTCGGCATCGGGACCCTGGCTGCCGGCGCGGTCCAGAGCCTGGTCGTCGCGCCGGACGAGATCAACAAGGAACGCACGTATCTGCAGTACAACATCGACTACACGCGCATGGCCTACGATCTGCAGGACATCAGCATCCGGGACTTCGTGCCCCAGAACACGCTGACGACGCAGGACGTGCTGGAAAACATGGGCACGTTCTCCAACGTGCGGATCAACGACTTCGAACCTGCCCAGCAGTTCTACAACCAGACGCAGTCCATCCGTACGTATTATGAATTCAACGACGTCGATGTGGACCGCTACTTCGTGAACGGCGAGTACACTCAGGTCTTCCTGTCGGCCCGCGAGATCAACCAGGCACGCATCGAGAACCAGTGGCTCATCCGCCACCTGAAATATACGCACGGCTATGGCATCACGCTGTCGCGCGTGGACAAGGTCACGAGCTCCGGCCAGCCCGACATGCTCATCGACAGCATCCCGCCGGTCTCCGAAGTGCCCGAGATCGTGATCACGCAGCCAGAGATCTACTTCGGCGAATCCACGAACGACTACGTCATCACGAATACGTCCGAACAGGAATTCGATTATCCGAGCGGCGAATCGAACGTGTACTGCACGTACGAAGGCACGGGCGGCATCAAACTGAACTTCTTCAACCGCATCCTGTTCGCGATCCGCGAGCAGTCCCTGAAGATGCTCGTTTCCACGAACATCAAGAGCGACTCGAAGATCCTGATCTACCGCAACATCAACGACCGTCTGGAAAAGATCGCGCCGTTCCTGATGTACGACGACGATCCCTACGTGGTCGTGGCGGACGGCAAGGTCTACTGGATGATCAACGCCTACACCGGCAGCGAGTATTATCCGTATTCCGAGCCCTACGACAGGAAATCGGATCTGAACTACATCCGCAACTCCGTCAAGGTCGTCATCGACGCGTACAACGGCGACGTGAATTTCTACATCTGCGACGAGAGCGACCCGGTAGCAGCCACGCTGTCCAAGATCTATCCGAAACTGTTCAAGGACTTCGCGGACATGCCCGCGTCCCTGAAGGAGCACGTCCAGTATCCGAACGCCATGTTCGCGATCCAGGCGGACATCTTCCAGAAGTACCACATGACGGACGTGGCGGTCTTCTATCAGAACGAGGACCAGTGGGACATCGCGCGCGAATCCTACGGCCAGACCGAGATGGAGATGACCCCGAATTACTTCATCATGAAGCTGCCCGGGGAGAGCGAAGCGGAATTCGTCAGCTCCATCCCGTATACGCCCAGAGGCAAGAACAACATGACCGGTATCCTGACGGCCCGCTCCGACGGAGCGAACTACGGGCAGATCATCCTGTACCGCATGCCGAAGGACCGCATCATCTACGGACCTGCGCAGATCGAGGCGCAGATCAACCAGGACGTCGAGATCTCCAAGGAGTTCTCGCTCTGGAACAACTCCGGCTCCACCTATTCCCGCGGCAACCTGTACGTGCTGCCTGTGGAAGGGTCGCTGCTGTACGCGGAACCCATCTATCTGGAGGCTTCCAGCGGCAGTCTGCCCGAGGTGAAGCGGGTCATCATGTACTACGGCGAAAAACTCGCGTATAAATCCACGCTGGCCGAGTGCCTCGACGCCCTGTTCGGCGAAGGCGCCGGCAGCCCGCTGAACACGGCCAACCCGATCGAAGAGGGCAGGCTGCTCGCGGAGGCGATGGAAAAGGGCGAGTTCACTCCGGGGAAACCGCCGCAGACACAGCCCGGCAGCGACATCGCTGACCCGGGCGAAAACGCCGGCCGCGACGAGTATCTCGAAAAGGCGGCCGAAGCCTACGACAAGGCTTTGGAATATCTGCAGCAAATGAAGGAGTACCTGGATAAGGCGAACCACGCGCCGGTCGAAGAGGTCCCGGAGGAAGAAGTTCCTGCGGAAGAAGTCCCTGTGGACGTGACTGGGGAGGTGCCCGCCGATTGACAGCTAGATGAGGAGTACTGACATGTTGAATAAAATGCTTTTTACCATTCCCGCTGACAAACACAGCGCGGAAGAGATCACCGCAGCGCTGAAGGCTCACCCCGAGATCCGCTACGTCAGCCTGGCTGCGGCCGATATTTTCGGCAACGATACCGATGAGAAGATCCCCGTCCGCGTCATGCTGAAAGACGTGGACAAGTTCCTGAGAGAAGGCCAGCAGACCGACGGTTCGTCCGTACTGCTGCCGAAGATCGCGGACATCTCCGACGCGAAGGTCGACCTGATTCCCGACAGCGACGTCAACTGGTACGTCGACTATAACTTTGCAAACCTCGACGACGAGACCGGCCTGCCGGTCGGCAGCCTGCGCATCCCCGCGTTCCTGAAGCACAACAACACCCGTGACGTGGGTTCGCGCATCATCCTGCGCGACGCCGTGGAGGTGTTCAAGTCGGAATTCCTGCGCATGCTGCGCGAGAACCCGTACGTGTTCGAGTATCTGCCGTTCGACAGCGCGGACGACATCGAAGATCTGCAGCTGACGTCCGCGACCGAGATCGAATTCTACGTCAAGACGCCGCACGACGTGGCGGACAAAGACCGCCTGCAGGTGTCGCAGGAGCTCAAAGAACAGTATTGGAAGCGCACGCTCGGTCCGGTCCGCACGGCCATGGAGCGCACGCTGCAGCTGCTGGACTGCTACGGCCTGAACATCGAGATGGGCCACAAGGAAGTGGGCGGCGTCAAGCCCGAGCTGCACAAAGGCGGCTACGAGCATATCATGGAGCAGCTCGAGATCGACTTCCGCTACTCGACAGCCCTGCAGGCCGCGGACAACGACTATTTCGTCCGCTACATGATCAAGGACGAGTTCCGCAGGCACGGACTGGACGTCACGTTCATGTCCAAGCCGGTGGAGGGCGTTGCGGGCAGCGGCAAGCACACGCATTTCGGCGTGGCCGCTAAGCTGAAGGACGGCCGCATCGTCAACCTGTTCTCCGCGCTCGACCCCGAAGAGGACTATCTCAGCCCCATCGGCTACGGCGCGCTCATGGGCATCCTGAAGAACTACGAGGTCATCTCGCCGCTCGCGAACTGCCGCAACAACGCGTTCCAGAGGCTGAAGCCCGGTTTCGAAGCGCCGGTCTCCATCTGCACGGCGCTGGGTCACAGCGAGGCACAGCCGTCGAGAAACCGCACGGTGCTTCTCGGGCTCATCCGTGACCCGAACAGCCCGCTCGCGACCCGTTTCGAGATGCGCGCCCCGAACCCGAAGAGCAACACCTACCTGGTGCTCGCCGCGGGCTACCTCGCCATGCTCGACGGACTGGAAGCCGCGCTGAAGGCGAAGAAGACGCCCAAGGAGCTGTGCGCGTCGATCTCGAAGGCGTACGGCGAAGAGGACTTCTATCTCGAAAAGAACAGAGTGTACCGGGCGGAGAACAACATCTTCGAAGATTATACGCAGGAAGAGCGCTTAAAGCTCTTCGGCAAGTGCCCCGGCACGGTCTGGGAGAACCTGTGCTCGTTCCGGGAGTATCCGGAAAAGTATAAGGTGCTGCTGCGCGGCAATGCGTTCGCGCCGATCGATCTGGAGTCGTTCGAAGCGTCCGTCATCGAGCAGTGGTCCCTGTCCCTGCGCGACCGGCTGGTGCCCCAGTGGGCGGAGCGCGTGCACGAACTGAAGAAGGTGCACGAC
>JAFZRG010000263.1 GCA_017619985.1 Bacillota bacterium
GAATTGGACGCGCTCGTCGAGGCGCTCAACGCGGCCGGCCGCAGCGACCTGGTCATCAACGACCCGGGCGAGCTGGAAGGCATCATGCGCGCGAGGGAAGAACACGTCTGGGACTACGTGGATCCCGAAGTGATCGAGGACCTGCAGGGCAATCCCTATGTGTGCTTTTATCTGCAGGAGGGCGAGGACGATCCTGTTGCCATGGACATCACCAAAGCGTACGACTTTACAGTCACTCACGTGGACGACGAGGACTGGCTGCACAAGTGGGAAGAGTACTTCATGCCCACGAAGATCACAGACCGCTTCGTGGTCCGGCCCGTCTGGCGCGAATATGAAGCGAAGGAAGGGGAGGACGTCATCGCGATCGACCCCGGTCTCGCGTTCGGCACCGGCACGCACGCGACGACGTTCCTGACGCTGCGCCTGATGGAAAAGTACCTGCAGCCCGGTGAGACCGTCCTGGACGTCGGGTCCGGCAGCGGCATCCTGTCCGTGGGGGCAGTGCTGCTCGGCGCGTCAGAAGTCTTTGCCGTGGACCTGTTCGAAGACGCGGTGGAGAGCACAAAGAAAAACGCAGCCTTAAACGGCTGCGAAGAGAAGATCCGCGCGTTTCAGGGCGACCTGACGGAAGGCCTGGACGTGAAGGCGGATCTGGTGTGCGCCAATCTCATGGCGGATCTGGTGAAGATGCTGTCCAAAGACGTGGCAAAGCACCTGAAAGGCCGCTGCCTCTACATCTCCAGCGGGATACTGGACGAGAAGGAGGAAGAGGTCTCAGGTGCCATTACAGATGCCGGATTCGAGATCGTCGAGACGATCCATGCGGACGGCTGGTGTGCCATCTGCGCGCGCTATTTGCGCTGCTTGGAATCGTAACTCTCGATCGTGGACTGTACGCCCGCTTCGATGCGGACTTGTCCGAGACGGGCGAAATGGGGCTCCTTGCCGTGCTTGGCGAGAGCCGTTCCGTCTTTCCACATCTCGAGCAGCAGGATCTCGTTGGGATCCTCATAATTCAGATAGTAGTCATAGGAAATGTTGCCTTCCTCGGCGCGGCAGGCCTGGGGAAGACCTTCGTCGAACAGCTGCTGCAGGAAAGCGTCCCGCTGTCCTTCGGGCGTTCTGTATTTCACACGTACGATGATCATTTTCAACCTCCGTTCTTTACAGAGAACATTTGTTCTGCTATAATCAAGTTGCTGTTACCGATATTATACTACGAAATTCCCGGACTGCGGGAGCAAAGTTCGAGGAGGACATTATGAGATACGCAACATTCATGGATTCGCCCATCGGGAAGCTGCAGCTGGCAGAGGAAGACGGAAAGCTGACCCATCTGCTTTTCGTCAGCCATAATACGCTCGAAGACCTCGGTCTGGAGGCAGTAGAGAAGGAAACGCCGCTCCTGAAAAAGACGAAGAAGCAGCTGAAGGAATACTTCGCCGGCAAGCGGAAGGAGTTCGACCTGCCGCTCGCTCCGTCCGGTACGCCGTTCCAGATGAAGTGCTGGGAAGGCTTGCGGACGATCCCTTACGGCGAGACGCGCACGTACCGGGACATCGCAGCGTATGCCGGCAATCCCAAGGCCGTCCGTGCCGCGGGCGGCGCGAACCACAACAATCCCATCAGTGTCATCGTTCCCTGCCACAGGGTCGTCGGCAGCTCCGGCTCGCTGACGGGCTTCGGCGGGGGACTCGAAGCCAAGGCCTATCTGCTGAACCTCGAGCAGCAAGGCATCGGCGGCGATAAGGTATGGAAGGCAAAGTAGAAACTCTTCAAAACAAAACGGTATCGTTCTTTACGCTTGGCTGTAAAGTAAACCAGTACGAGTCCCAGGCCATGGCCGAGGGTTTCCGCAGGGCGGGCTGCCGCATCGAAGAAGGCGAAGGCCCTGCGGATATTTACGTGGTAAACACCTGTTCGGTGACCCGCCTCGCGGACCGCAAGTCCCGGCAGTTCATCCGCCGGGTCAAGCGTGAGAATCCGAAGGCGCTCGTGCTCGTCATGGGCTGCTATCCGCAGACGAATCCGCAGGAAGTCGCACAGATCGAAGAGGCGGATATCGTGATGGGCACGACGGGCAAGCTGCAGGCGGTCTCCCTGGCGGCAGGCTGGTTTGCGCTGCCGGAAGAGGGCAGACGGAGGCAGATCCTCGTCACGGATCCCGTCGTCCGCCAGACCGAGTACGAGGCCCACGACGGCATCACGGGCATGGAGACGAAGACCCGCGCGCTCATCAAGATCCAGGAGGGCTGCAACCGCTTCTGTTCGTACTGCGTCATCCCGCACGCGCGCGGACAGGTGCGCAGCCGCAGCGCCGCGGCCATCAAAAAAGAGGCTGAATCGCTCATTTCCGCAGGCTATAAGGAAATTACTCTGACCGGCATCAATACGGCGCTCTACGGGGCGGAAAAAGGCTTTACAGACGATCTGGAGACGGGACTGCAGGGCGTGGAGATCATCGTCAGGGCGCTGAACGGCATCCCCGGCGATTTCCTCATCCGCCTGGGCTCCATGGAACCCACCGTCATCGACGCGGACTATATCTCCAGTCTCTTCCGCTACGAGAAACTGGCGCATCACGTGCATCTGTCCATCCAGAGCGGATCGGACCGCGTGATCGCGCGGATGAACCGCCATTATACGGCGGAAGACTATCTGAAGATCGTGCAGACTTGCCGTGCGTTCGATCCGCTGTACGGCATCACGACGGATATCATCTGCGGTTTTCCGGGTGAAACGGAGGAAGACTTCGAAGCGAGCAAGGAC
>JAFZRG010000264.1 GCA_017619985.1 Bacillota bacterium
ACGCTGGTGCTGAGCCGCTCCATGGAACCGGGCCTTTGGGTGCGCGAAAAGAAGGGAAGAAAGTGGCTGTTCGGCGTGTTTGAGGACGTGCCGGAACTGCTGGATTTCCTGGATCTGAGAGAAGATGACCCGCGCAATATCGCCGTGTGCGGCGGCGAACAGATCTACCGCGCACTGCTGCCGTACTGCAGCGAACTTGTGCTGACGGAAGTGGATGCGGAAGCGGAAGACGCGGACGCGCATTTCCCGGAATTCCGGGACGACGCGGGCTGGCGGGTCACGTCCGAGGGAGAATCCGTGACGGAAAACGGGCTGACGTACCGCATCCGGCGCTACGAGAGGAAATAGGGAAGCGATGGGCAAGTACGAAAAGAAGAGCGATATCGACCTGGCAGCTCTGGCCGCGGGCGGCAACGCCGACGCGACCGACGTTTTGCTTGCCCGCTACAAGGACGCGGTGCGCGCGACGGCGAAGAAGTACTTCATGCTGGGCGGCGACCAGGACGACATCATCCAGGAGGGCATGATCGGCCTGTTCAAGGCGGTCCAGACCTTCGATCCGGAAGGCGGCGCGTCGTTCAAGACCTACATGAACATCTGCGTGCACAACCAGATCCTGAACGCGATCGAGGCGGCTTCCACACTGCGCCATTCTCCCCTGAACAGTTCCGTCTCCCTGGATAACCCTGCCGGCGGGATAGACGGCGAACCGTCTGCTCTGGGTCAGATGATCTCCGTCGATATGGAGTCCAATCCTGCAGAACAGGCGATCTTTGCCGAAGCCATGCAGCTCATCCTTTCCGAGGAGAGCAAGCTGCTCTCGCCCATGGAAAAGCAGGTGGCCCGCAGCCTGGCGGACGGCAGGGGATACAAAGAAATTGCGGCGGAACTGGGCCGTTCTCCGAAGTCCGTCGACAATACGATCCAGCGCATCCGCAGGAAATTAAAAGACTTCTTTGATTAACCATCATTTTTCTTGACAAGCCCGCGGAGCAGGCTTTATAATAACAAAGTCGCAAGGCGCGCTGATATAGCTCAGTCGGTAGAGCGCATCCTTGGTAAGGATGAGGTCTCCAGTTCAAATCTGGATATCAGCTCCATCAAAAATCCCGGAACCACAGTGGTTCCGGGTTTTTTTCTTTTTCAGGACTTGTCCTCCTCCAGCACCCTGTTCAGCGCTCCGCCGGCGAACAGGATCATCATGATGATGCGGATCCACAGCAGGATCAGGAACAGAGATGCCAGCGAACCGTACAGGCTGGACGAACCGGATAACTTCGGGATGAAGAACGAGAATACCTTTGTGAACAGGTAACAGGCAACGCCGGTAAAGACCGTGCCGGGGATGCGGCTCTTCAGCGTATGGACCCTCGCGGGCAGTTTTGCATAGAGCAGAAGCGCGGCGAAGAACCCTGCGATGGTGACGATCAGCGTACCGGCTTGGAAGACCGACTCGATGCTCTCCTTCAGGTGGAGCAGGCCTTCCGCGCCGATGCGCTCGAAGATGCTGCCGATGATGTTCTGTACGGAATCGCCGAGCATGCTGAAGACCAGGAGCGCCGGGATGAGGATGATGAGCATCAGGGTAAAGACGAGGCGCTTTATGATATTGTGCTGCACTTTGCCCTTTTCGCCCCCGTCGAGCTGGTTCAGGCCGACGCGGATCGCGTTGACGCCGCCGCTGGCGGACCACAGCGTGGTCAGCGCGGCGACTCCGATCAGAACACCGCCGGACGAATTTTTCAGGTTGACGACGATCCCTTCAATGAAGTCCCGGAAGGGTTCGAGATCGGGCAGGACGCGGAAGAAGAACTCGACGACATCCAGCGGAGAATACCAGGGAAGCACGTTGACGATGGAGATGATCAGCGCAATGAAAGGGAACGCCGCCGTGATGATGAACAGCGTGGCGTTTCCCGAATATACGAGCATATTGCTTTCGAGAAAGATCTTGACCGTCGAGAGAACGGTCTGTTTGACTTTGTCTTTGTTCATGCATGACCCTCCTGAGGGTGCGCAGTGTCTGCCGCGTCAATTGTACCATTAAATGACAAAAAGAAAAACTCCCTGCTGCAGGAGTTTCTATTCCAGAATGATATGCCATTCTTCGATGAGCCTGTCAAAGCTGCAGGCCGCGTTGGCGGGGCTGGTGGAAGGGAGCCGGACGGCTTCGATCCCGGTGCGCTTCAGTTGGTACTTGCAGTAGACGCGATAGGACTGCGCGCCGTTGCAGAAGATACGGGTCACATGGGAGTTGGATAATATAACAGACAGGTCGGTCGGCTGCGCATTGCGGATGGACGCGTCGGACGAACCGGTGATCTCACAGGAGGCGATGGAATCCCAGAGCGCCAGGCGGTGCGAAAGGATGAGCGCCTTCTTTTCGTTTACCGTCTGCGGAACGTCCTCTTTGAACAGCGCCGCGAGCACGCGCCAGAAGCGGTTCTGCGGATGGCCGTAGAAAAACATGGCCTCGCGCGATTTGACGGAGGGGAAGGATCCCAGGATGAGCGTATGCGATTCGGGGCCGTAAAGCGGCGGAAAAGGATGCTGAATCATAGCCCGATTATAGCAGAATTTGATATAATATACTGAACAGTTTTCTATTTCATACAGAAGGTGACAGATATGAACATCGATTTCAAGAAAGAGATCGCCGCGCTGCACGACGAGACCATCGCGCTGCGCCGGGACATCCATCAGCATCCGGAACTGGGCTTCCAGGAAGTGCGCACGTCCGCGCTGGTGGAAGAGAAACTGAAGGCATTCGGCCTCGAGACGAAGCGCATCGCGGGCACGGGCATCGTCGGCGTGCTGAAAGGCGGCAAGCCCGGAAAGACCGTCATGCTGCGCTGCGAACTGGACGCGCTGCCCATCACGGAGGATAACGGCCTGCCGTTCTGCTCGGTCAATCCGGGGGTCATGCACGCCTGCGGGCACGACTGCCACGCGACGGTCTCCCTGCAGATCGCGAAGATCCTGGCGGCTCACAGGGACGAACTGCCGGGCACGGTCGTCTTCATGTTCCAGCCCGACGAGGAAGGCGCCGGCGCCATGCCCATGATCGAGGGCGGCGCGCTGGAAGACCCCAGACCCGATGCGATCCTGGGTCTGCACGTCTGGTCGCAGTACCCGTTCGGCAAGGTCGCGCTTGCGCCGGGTCCCACGAACGCGTCCAGCTACTACTTCAAGCTCACGATCCACGGCAGGGACACGAGCGGTTATGAACCGGAGAAGGGCGTCAGCCCCATCATCTGCGCGGCGCACGTGCTGCAGGCGATCGACTCGATGCAGGCGTTCGAATACAACACGGTGAACGAGCCGACGCTCATCACCGTCGGAATGATCCACGCGGGCAACTACATGATCAACATCCCCGACAGCTGCGAGATCCAGGGCTCCATCCGCTGCCTGTTCGACGGCGAGAAGGAAGTCCACGCGCGGTTCAAGGAACTCGTGGAGACCGTCTGCAAGGCCATGCGCTGCACGGTCGACGTCGAGATCGTGTGCGGCAACACGATGCTGACGAACGACGAAGGCCTGTACGAGATGGGCAAAAAGGTCGTCGAAGAAACGCTCGGCGCCGATGCGGTCCTGACGAAGGGCGTGCGCGGCATGGGCGGCGACGACCTGGCGGAGTTCTTCAACGAAGGCATCCCCGGCCTGTACTACATGATCGGCATGGGCAATCCCGAAAAGGGCACGACCGCCCAGCATCACAACAAGGACTTCATGGTCGACGAAGACATCCTGGACGTGGCGATCGAACTGCAGATGAAGATGGCGCTGCGCTATCTCGAAGAGAACTGTTAGGAGGCATGACCCATGAGATCATCCTGGATCGAAGTGAATCTGGACGCGCTGTATCACAACGCGGTCTATATGAAGAGCCTTCTTTCGCCCGGCTGCCGCTTCCTGGCGCCGGTCAAGGGCAACGCCTACGGCTTCGGCCTCGTGCCGACGGCGAAGGTATTCGCGAAGGCGGGGGCCGACTATTTCGGCGTGGCCATCCCCGAGGAGGGCCGCGAGCTGCGCGAAGGCGGCCTGACCCAGCCCATCCTGATCTTCGGCGCGACGTTCTCCGACGATTACGGTCTGCTGTTTGACTACGATCTGATCCCGAACGTCTTCCGGCTCGATCAGGCGAAGGAGCTGAGCGCGCTGGCGGTCGAAAAGGGCAAAGAACTGACCATCCACCTCAGCGTGGACACGGGCCTGACCCGCCTGGGCTTCGACTATACCGATGAATTGCCGGACATCATCGAAGAGATCTACAGGCTGCCGGGCCTCAAGGTCGAAGGCATCTTCACGATGCTCGCGACGACGGAACTGTATCCGGAGCGGACGTACTGCGACTGGCAGTTCGGACGGTTCATGGACCTGTGCGGAACGCTCGAGGAACGCGGCGTGCAGATCCCGATCCGCCACGTCTGCGACGGCGGCGGTACGCTGGCTTTCCCGGAAATGCATCTGGATATGGCCCGTCCCGGTACGCCCCTGTACGGCATGCTTTCGGGTGAGCCGCACAGCATGGATGAACTGCAGGATCCGCTGGAGCCCGCGATCGAAGTCAAGACGCGCCTGGCATCCGTGCGCAGAGTGCCGAAGGGCACGAAGGTCGGCTACGGTGCCACCTGGGAAGCCCCGAAGGAGAGCACGATCGGCGTGCTGCCTCTCGGTTTCGTGGACGGCGTGGCGAGGCTTTCTGCCGGCAGAGGCTGGGTGCTGGTGCAGGGCATCAAGTGCCCCATCATCGGCCGGGTCTGCATGGACCAGATGATGATCGACCTGAGCGATGTGCCCGAACCCGTCTTC
>JAFZRG010000002.1 GCA_017619985.1 Bacillota bacterium
AGAAGGTGGGAGAGGAATCTACCGAGGTGATCGTCGCAGGCAAGGGCGGCGATAAAAAGGAAACGGTCTACGAGATCGCGGACCTGGCCTATCACGTGATGGTCCTGATGACCGAGATGGGCATCTCGGTCGAAGATGTGCGGAAGGAACTCGCCTCCCGCCACGTCATCGATCACAAGGTGAAGCAGGAAAAGATGGTTTAAAACAATAGGAAAAGCCTCCGGACACTCCGGAGGCTTTTTGATGTCTATTTCAGGGCTGCCAGTTGCTGCGAATTCTTTTCTCTGCGGTCGTCCGGGCCGGTACTGATGAGCTCGGTGGTCAGGTAGTCCGGGGCGATGCGGGCGATAAGTTCCTTTACGCCCGGCGCAGTAAAGGGCCGGTGCTGGTCCCGCTGGAACACGTGCCAGAACATGTCGCCTGTCCGTTCTCTATACGTCCCGTGAAGCCTGGGCGGCGCCGCCTTGACCTTTTCCGCGTATTCCCCGGAGACCGAGGCGTTCAGATGGATGCCCCGCGCGCTTTCGCACAGGTCGAATCCGGCTGCTTCGTGGGCATCCAGCACGGAATGGATGTACCTTACGGCCTCGTCCTGGGAGCGCAGGGACGTGTCGGTGTTCATCAGATGACCCGTGTCCAGCATGATGCCTTTGTTCGGATAGTTGACCGAAGCCAGCATGTCTCTTGTGATCTCAGGCCTCTTCAGGTTCATCCCCGGCTGCCAGAGGTTTTCGAGAAGCAGCAGGGGACCGTCCGTCTTTCCTTCGAACAGGATGTTCAGCATGTCCGCGCAGGCTTCGCAGATCTCCTCGTCCGTGCGCAGATAATCCTCCGTGAACGATTCGATCACGCGCGACTCCGCGATGTGGAATACGAGATATTCCGCGCCGAACCGGTCTGCCCAGTGCAGATCCCGGCGGAACTTGTCCAGCAGAGTGTCCCGGGTCAGCGGGCCGCCGTAGTAGGCCTCCGCTTCTTCGAACGTGCCGAATTCGTCCAGCAGCGCCTGTCCGTCGCCGGTCCACAGCGCGTACCAGCAGGGCACGCAGGACATGTGCAGACCTGTCACGAGGGCAGGGTCGACCAGACCCTCCGCGGGGTCGTCGATCACCTGGAGTTCCAGTCCGTCGTAGCCTTCCAGCTGCCGCTTCTTCTCTTGTTCATCCGCGAGGAAATCCGCGTCTCCTTCGCAGGTCGTCAGGTTGAATGCCAATCTCATGCCTTTATTGTATCACTAAATCTTCATCCTTCTACTATATTCCGGACTTATAATGTGCTATACTTAATTGTTTTTACATGCTGAGAAAGGGGATATTACACTCTATGAATAAGAAAAGCATTTTAGCGCTGCTGCTGGCCCTCGCCATGGTCTTCAGTATGGCAGCGTGCACAAAGGATAAGGACAACGGTTCGGACAGCGGCGACCTGCCCGCATACAGCCAGGGCATCGACGAGAACGGGTTCTTCGAGGGGGTCACCGCGAAGGATCACGTGACCCTGGGCCAGTACGAAGGCATCGAAGTGCCCGCATCCGAAGTCACGGTCGCGAAATCCGAGATCGAAGATGAGATCGCCGAAATGGTGTCGAGCTACACCGAGACGAAGGAAGTCATGGACCGCGCGGCGCAGCTGGGCGATACCGTCAATATCGACTACGAAGGTTATATGGACGGCGAACAGTTCGACGGTGGCACCGGCAACAACCCGAGCCTGGTTCTGGGCAGCGGCAGCTTCATCGACGGGTTCGAGGACGGCATCGTCGGCCACAAGGTCGGCGACAACTTCGACCTGGATCTGCACTTCCCGGATCCGTATCCCAACAATACAGATCTGTCCGGCAAAGCGGTCACGTTCATCGTGACCCTGAATTCCATCAGCGAGACGGTCGAACCGTCGCTCACCGACAGCTTCGTGGCTGAACATTTCCAGGAGGACTACGGCTATACGACGGTCGCGGAGATGCGCAGCGGCATCGAAGAAGAGCTGAGGGAGAACAAGATCTACGATTACGTGCTCACGCAGATCGAGAACTTCGCCGTTTCCGAAGTTCCCGAATCCATGGTCCAGTACGAAGCGGGCTGCATGAAGCTCTATTATGAGCAATTTGCTGCCATGTACGGCATGACGCTGGATGATTTCGTCTCCGGCTACGGTGTTTCGTCCTTCGACGAGCTGGTCGAGATGTTCCGGGAAGAACTGACGGCATCCGCCCGCAATTCCCTGATCTATCAGGCGATCGCGGAAGACAAGGGGCTGTCGGTCACCGATGAGGAAATGGATGCGGAATTCGCCGACATGGACGAAAGCTCTCTGAAAGACATCAAGGATTACTACGGCGTGCCCTATATCAAGTGCATGATGCTGAACTCCAAGGTGGCGACGCTGATCCGCGATTCGGCGGTCGTCCAGTAAGCCCTGCGGAAATCGTGTTGACACACAACGAAGTCAGGTGTAAATTATTCGTATATTGAAACAAATTCCGGAAAGGACGCAGATGAAGCACTTTGCAAGCGCAAGTACATCTACCTCTACCAAGGGAGGCTCCGGGTCTCCCCTGATTGCATTGCGTCTGGTTCCGGCAAGGTAGATGGTTTTATAGGATCTATCGTTACACATACCGGAAGGCAGACGCCTTCCGGTTTTTCTTTATCCGCGCGCAGGCGCAAGGAGGCATCATGGCAAACAAGGAAAGAGTATTCAATTTCTCGGCGGGACCCTCGGCGATCCCCGAGGACGTACTGCTGCAGGCGCAAAAAGACCTGTTCATTTATCCGGGAGCTGGCTGCTCCGTCCTGGAGATGAGCCACAGAAGCGCGAGCTTCCAGGAGATCATCGACAATGCGGAGGCAAGTCTTCGCCGCATCATGGACATTCCGGACGATTACGCGGTGCTGTTCATGCAGGGCGGCGCGACGCTGCAGTTCTCGGCTGTTGCCATGAACCTCGCAAAGCAGGGCCAGAAAGCGGCTTACGCGGTCAC
The DNA here is from genome assembly GCA_017619985.1 of Bacillota bacterium. Taxonomy (GTDB): domain Bacteria; phylum Bacillota; class Clostridia; order Peptostreptococcales; family Anaerovoracaceae; genus RUG11894. The sequence continues at coordinate 2,981 of JAFZRG010000002.1, forward strand.
CGGGCAGTTTTCCAAAAAGGCTCTCGCAGAAGGCAAGCGCTGGACGGACGCGGTGAAGATCGCGGACTCTTCCGATAAAAACTTCTCGTATATCCCCGACATCACGGAGGATATGGTGCCGCAGGACGCTGCATACTTCCACATCTGCGCCAACAACACGATCTACGGCACGACCTGGTGGAGAAAGCCCGAGACAGGGAAGGTGCCGTTCGTCGCGGACTGGTCGAGCGCCATTCTCGGAGCACAGATCAAGGTGATCGATCACGATCTGATCTACGCCGGCGCGCAGAAGAACATGGGCCCCTCCGGTATGGCGGTGGTCATCGCGAAGAAAGAACTGATCGACAGGGAGATCGATCCGGTCGTGCCCATCATGTTGAACTACAAGGTCGCGATGGACAACGGCTCCATGTACAACACGCCTCCGTGCTTCTCCATCTACATGGCGGGTCTGATGTTCGGCTGGGTCGAAAAGAACGGCGGCGTCGCGGCGATGGAAAAGCGCAACCACGACAGAGCGGCTGCGCTGTACGAGTATATCGATAATTCGAAGACGTTCAGCAATCCCGTGCGGCCCTGTGACCGCTCCATCACCAACGTCACCTTTACGCTTCCCACGCAGGAAGACACGGACGCTTTCCTGAAGATGGCGAAGGGCAGAGGGATGATCAATCTGAAGGGTCACCGGAGCGTAGGCGGCTGCCGCGCGTCCATGTACAACGGCCTGCCCGACGAGGCAGCTCCGGCCCTTATCGCGTGCATGAAGGACTTCGAAGCAGGAAAGAGAGAATAGATATGTTTACGATCAGGAAATTCAACAATATCTCCGACGCGATCTACGAGAGCCTGCCGCTCGGCGAATATAAATTCGTCACGGAAGGAGACGATTACGATGCGGCTATCGTGCGCAGCGCGGATCTGAAGGAAACGCAGTTCCCGCCCGAACTCTGCGCCATCGCCAGAGCCGGCGCGGGGGTCAACAACATCCCGCTCGACAGATGCTGCGAGCAGGGCATCGTCGTATTCAATACGCCCGGCGCCAACGCGAACGCCGTCAAGGAACTCGTGATCTGCGCGCTGCTGCTTTCCTGCCGCCGCATCGTGCCCGGCATCGAATGGGTCGAGAAACAGGATGCGGACGTCGCCAAGAACATGGAGAAGGCGAAAAAGAACTTTGTGGGATCCGAGATCGCGGGCAAGACGCTCGGCGTCGTCGGACTGGGCGCCGTCGGCGTCATGGTGGCCAACGCAGCTGCCGCGCTCGGCATGCACGTCCTGGGCTGTGACCCGTATCTGTCCGTCGAGATGGCGCTGCGCCTGGACAGCAGGGTGCAGGTTGTAAAGACGAACGACGAGATCTACAGGGCGGCGGATTTCGTCACGCTGCACGTGCCCGAAAACGACGCGACCCGCGGCATGATCAACAGGGACAAGATCGCGCTCATGAAGAACGACGTGGCGATCCTGAACTTCGCGAGAGGCGGCCTGGTCGTGGACGACGATATCCTGGAAGCGATCGAGAACGGGCAGATCGACATCTACATCACGGACTTTCCCAACGACAAGATCAACCATCACGACCGCGTGATCGCCATGCCGCATCTCGGTGCTTCTACGCCGGAAGCGGAGGAAAACTGCGCGAAGATGGCTGCGGCCGAGCTCAAAGAGTTCCTGACCACGGGCAACATCCGCAACAGCGTCAATTTCCCGCCGTGCGAGATGCCTGCTTTTGAAGATTACCGTGTGACCGTCATCAACCGCAACATCCCGAACATGATCGGTCAGATGTCCGCAGCGCTCACCGCGGAGGATTACAACATCGAGCACATGAACAACCGCGGCAAGGGCGACTGGGCCTATACGGTATTCGACGTGAACAAAAAGCCTTCCGATACCCTGATCGCCGCGCTGAACGCGATCGACGGCGTCGTGAAGGTGAGGGTCATCGAATAAAATATTTCCGCGTCTGCCTAAAAAAGTGCTTGCTTTTCTTTCCGCCTTGTCGTAATATAAATACTGTTCTGCAGGTATGGCGGAATTGGCAGACGCGCACGGTTCAGGTCCGTGTGAAAGCAATTTCATGGAGGTTCGACTCCTCTTACCTGCACCACAAAAGAAACGGCGTCCCACCGGGGCGCCGTTTTGTTGCGAAAACGCAAATACCCGGGGTCGACCCCAACTAAGGAGAACTTTTATGGAAAACAAACTGGAACGCAAATACGGGCTCTTTACCGCGATCTGCATGGTCGTCGGCATCGTCATCGGATCGGGCGTGTTCTTCAAAGCGCAGACGATCCTGCAGAAGACCGAAGGTAACATGCCGCTCGGTATCGTCGCGTGGATCATCGGCGGTCTGATCATGATCTTCTGCATCCTGGCCTTTGCAGCCATGGCGCAGAGATACGA
>JAFZRG010000033.1 GCA_017619985.1 Bacillota bacterium
ACGGCCATGGTTTTCGGCGTGGCCCTCGGTAAGATCACGTTAGGCTTAAAAGGCGACTATTTCTGTATCGCGACCCTCGGCGTAGGCGAGGCGATACGGCTGGTCTTCAACAACCTGAACCTGAATCTGAACATCGGCGGCAAACAGTTCGTGCTGGACGGGGCAAAGGGCATTGCAAGCATCCCCCTGCACACGACCCTGCCGGCCGCGCTGGTCATCGTGGTCATCTTTTTGACCGCCACGGCCCTGCTGATGAATTCCAAGCACGGCCGCAGCATGTTGGCTGTTCGCGAGGATGAGCTGGCCGCCCAGATGAGCGGCATCAACACCTTCAATTCCAAGATGCTCGCGATGGGCATGTCCGCGCTCTACGCCGGCATCGCAGGCGGCATGCTGGCGCATTATTTCGGCTATCTGCAGCCCAAGATGTTTATGATGGTCAAATCCACGGAATACACCATCATGGTCATCTTCGGCGGCATGGGCTCGATCACGGGCTCTGTGCTCGGCACTGTCCTGCTCTGCGCCTTGCCAGAGCTGCTGCGCGCGGTGGGCGACTGGCGTCTGGTCTTCTACGGCCTTGCCGTCATCGTAATCATGATCGTGCGCCCGAAGGGTCTCATGGGCGGCAAGGAGATCACAGATCTCAAGGCGTTCAAAGCGATCGTCGGCCTGTTCAAGAAAAAGAAGAAGGATCCGCCGCCTGACGTTCCGGGTCCGGGAGAGGAGCTGCCGGTATGAAAGACATCACCTTTGCCCATCATGATCCGAATGTCGTGCTGGAACTCTGGCACGTGACCAAGCGCTTCGGTGGCCTGACCGCCGTGGGAGACGTCTCGTTCAAGATCAAAAAGGGCGAGATCTATGCGCTCATCGGCCCGAACGGCGCCGGCAAGACGACCATTTTCAATCTGATCACCGGCGTGTATGCGCTGACCGAAGGCCGTATCCTCTTCGGCAACACCGTGATCGGCCAGGGTGAGAACATCATCAAGGACGACATGCGTGAGACGGGCGTCAAGCCCTTCAAGAAAAAGCCCTACGAGATCATGTCCAAAGGCATCGCGCGGACCTTCCAGAACATCCGCCTGTTCAAGAGCGAGACGGTCTACAACAACGTGTTGACCGCCTGTCATGCGGAGGCAGACTACAACATCTTTCAGTCCCTGTGGCGCTTCTCCAAAGGCCCCAAGTGGCTGACCAAGTATTATTGGCAGGAGAAGAAGCTCCGCGAAAAGACCGAGGAACTGCTCAAGATCATGGGCATCTGGCAGTATAGGGACATGGTCGCCGTGAACCTGCCCTACGGTCAGCAGCGGAAACTGGAGATCGCCCGAGCACTGGCGACGGATCCGAAGCTCCTGCTCCTTGACGAACCGGCTGCCGGCATGAACCCCGAGGAGACCATCGCCCTGATGGATCTGATTCGCGAGATTCGCGACCGCTTCGACCTGACGGTACTGATCATCGAACATCACATGGATCTGGTCATGAACGTGTCCGACCGCATCTTCGTGCTGAACTTCGGCAAACCGCTGGCCGAAGGCACGCCCGCAGAGATCCAGCAGAATCCCGACGTCATCGAAGCCTATCTCGGAAAGGAGGAAGACGCCGATGTCAATGCTTGAGGTCCGTGATCTGAACGTCTATTACGGCGGTATCCATGCGCTAAAGGGCATCTCCCTCGACGTGGAGGAAGGGCAGATCGTTTCCATCATCGGCTCCAACGGCGCGGGAAAATCCTCCATGATGAACACCATTTCCGGCATCGTGAAACATCAGTCCGGCGAGATCCTTTTCCGCGGTGAAAAGCTGCCCGCTCAGGCAAACAAGATCGTAAAGCAGGGCATCTGCCAGGTGCCCGAGGGCCGTCTGATCTTCGCCAATCTGACGACCTATGAGAACCTGATCCTCGGCGCGTATCTGCGCAAGGACAAAGTGGGGATCGAACGCGATTTGAAGCGCGTCTACGAGATCTTTCCGCGCCTGGAAGAGCGGAAGAACCAGATCGCCGGCACGCTTTCCGGCGGGGAGCAGCAGATGCTGGCCATGGGCCGCGGCATCATGTCGGCGCCCGAGCTGATCATGTTGGATGAGCCGTCCCTGGGGCTTGCACCCCTGCTGGTCAATACGATTTTCGAGACCATTAAGGAGATCAAGGCCATGGGAAAGACGATCCTGTTGGTGGAACAGAACGCGCTCAAAGCACTCTCCGTCGCGGACAACGCCTACGTTCTGGAGCAGGGTCGCATCACGATGAGCGGGCCCGGAAAACAGTTGCTAAAGGATCCGACGATCGCCGAAGCGTATCTCGGCCACGCAAAATAGAACGAAACGACAGGCGGCCGGAACGGCCGCCTGCCCCCTGTGCATCAAGAATATATTATACGGAGGTCAATTCAAATGGCAAAAACCGTACAGGATGTCATGCGGTTCATTCGTGACAATGATATCAAGATGGTAGATTTCAAGATGGTCGACATTCACGGACAATTCCGCCATGTGACCATTCCCGCCAGCAATTTTACCGAAGAGACTATGACCGACGGCATCGGTTTCGATGCGTCCAACTACGGATATGCCGTGGTCGAGAAGAGCGACATGGTCTTCATCCCCGATCCGGACACCATGCAGATCGATCCGTTCTGCGATGTGTCCACGCTGTCCATGACCGGCAACGCCATGGTGATCGACTATCCGCAGAACCGGCCGCTTGCCCAGTATCCGCGCAATATCGTTGTGGCTGCGGAACAGTACATGAAGGACACCGGCATCGCCGATACCATGCTGATCCTGCCGGAATTCGAGTTCTATCTCTTTGACGACGTGGCCTGGAAGGTCGCTCCGAACGAGATCAGCATGCGTCTGGATGCCGAGCAGGCCTACTGGAACAGCGACGTCAACATGAAGGGCGTCATCGTTCCGAAGCAGGGCCACTATCACATTGCCAAGCCCCTGGATCGCACATATGAGTGTCGCAGCGAAATGTGTCTGCTGATGGAGGAGGCCGGGATCCCCATCAAGTATCATCACCCCGAAGTCGGCGGCTCGGGTCAGTTTGAGATCGAGCCAAAGCTGGC
>JAFZRG010000034.1 GCA_017619985.1 Bacillota bacterium
CTTCATCGGTCTGGACGTCTGCCTGGCCATCATGAACGTTCTCTACAACGAGACCGGCGACTCCAAGTATCGTCCGGCTCTGCTGCTGAAGAAGATGGTCCGCGGCGGTCAGCTCGGCAAGAAGTCCGGCAAGGGCTTCTACGATTACAGCAAGTAATCCGAAAACAGAATATGCATCTGGACGGGTCTTTCGTGACCCGTCCATTTTTGTTATACTTAAGCCATGGATATCTTGAAATTCGGAATCGAACATGCCCTGTATCCGTACATGGAAAAGAGAAAGGGCAACCGCATCCGCTTCTTCACGAAGCAGCTCCAGGAAAGCGAACGTCTGGCGCCGGAAGAGCTGCGCAACATGCAGGAGAAAAAGCTGAAGGAACTGCTTCTGCACTGCGCGGAAAACGTGCCTGCCTATGCAGGGCTGGACCGCGCTGCGATCGAAGCGGATCCTTTCGCTGTGCTGCAGAGCATCCCTGCGCTGGATAAAAAGACGTTCCGGGAAGATCCGGACCGCTTTATCGCGCTCAATGTGCCGGCGGCCGGCCTCATCCCGAACAAGAGCGGCGGTTCCACGGGAAGCCCGGTGCATTTCTACATGGACCGGCAGCAGGTGGAGCAGTACGAAGCCGCGCGCTGGAGAGGCCTGTCCTGGTACGGGATCACGAACGGCAGCCGCAGCGTCATGGTCTGGGGCAGTTCCATCGAACTGTCGCCCGAAGCGCGCAAGGCGCATGACAGGGAAGACAAGTGGCTGAAGAACCGCGAGGTGATGTCCGCCTACGAGCTGAACGAGGCGGACGGGCAGAAGTACATCGACTACCTGAATTCCTATAAGCCGGAGTATCTGTACGGTTATTCCACCGCGCTCGAAGCGTTCGCGAAAGCGATCGAAAAGGCGGGAAAAGACAAGCTGAAGATACGCCTGAAGGCCATCGTGACCACGTCGGAGACGCTGTTCCCCTGGCAGGCGGAATACCTGCACAAGGTGTTCGAATGTCCCGTTGGCAACGAATACGGCGCCCGGGACGCGGGCATCCTCGCGTATTCCTGCCCCTGCGGCGGCATGCATATCACGGCGGAGAACTGCATCCTGGAAGTCCTCGATCCCAAGACGCTGCAGCCTGTATCCGAAGGGGAGAACGGTATCTTCGCGATCACGGATCTGACGAACCGCGTGCAGCCGAGGCTGCGCTATATGGTCGGCGATACGGGCACGCTGCTGGGCGGGTCATGCTCCTGCGGACGCACGCTTCCCCTGATGAAGGCTCCGGAAGGCAGGGAGGACGCGCTGCTCGTGGCGGAAGGCGGCAGGCTGGTGCACGGCAACTTCGCGAACCAGATCATCCGCGATTATCCGATGGTGAACGGTTTCCAGCTGATCCAGCATACGCCCCAAACGGCGACGCTGCGGCTGGCAGGCGACCCCGGGGCCATCCCGGCAGACGCGATCGTCTCTCTGATCGAAAAGAACCTGCCCGGGGTCAGTATCGCGACTGAATACGTCGATAAGATCGATCCCGCTCCATCCGGCAAGATCCGCTATTCCATCCGTGAATTCCCCCTGGACGGGGAAGAAAAATAGATCCATCTTTCTAAAACACCATATACAGGAGGACATTATGGCAAAACTGACGGACCGTATCTGCATCATCGGCGGTGGCCCCGCAGGCATCTCCGCGGCCATGTATCTGCAGAAAAAAGGGTACGAGAACTACGAGATCTATGAAAAACTGAACAAGATCGGCGGCAAGAGCTATTCTCCCTTCATCGAGGTGAACGGCGAGAAGCGCTCGTACGAGACCGGCGCGATCATGGGCGCGGTCACGTATCACGCCGTACACGAAGTGGAGCAGTTCGGCGGCATCGGTCACGACGACGGCCCCAACATGCGCCGCATGTACCGCGACAAGACCGGCAAGGAGATCTTCCCCTTTGAGCCGAAGAAGGACTTCTCCGTCGGGAAACTCCTCGGCCTGATGAAGCTGAAGAAGCAGATGAAGCAACTGGTCCAGATCATGGAGACGAAGTACGACGGCTATGACTGCTACGGCCACAGAGGCGTCGCGGAAGGCCGGTATTCCGGACTTTCCAAGAAGCTGGACAACTCCCTGCAGCTCGTCGAAGGCGTCAACCCCAACCTGAAAGACCTGGCGCTGCCTTTCGATCAGTTCTGCAAAAAGAACGGCGTGGAAGAGGTCATGCGCATCTGGCTCGGACCGTACACGTCCTTCGGCTACGGCTATTTCGACGAGATCCCCGCGGGCTACGTCATGAAATATCTCGACACCACGACAGCCATCGAATTCGTCAACATGCGCCTGTGGACATGGAAAGACGGCACGCAGTCCATCTACGAAGCCGCCAACAAGAAGCTGAAGAACCCCGCGCATCTGAATACGGAAGTCGTCAGGGTCGAGCGTCCGGCGGAAGGCACGGAAGGAAAGATCAGGGTGACCCTCAGAAAAGACGGCGAGACCTTTACGGAGGAGTTCGACCAGCTCATCGTCACTACGCCGCTGGACTACTTCGCCAATTATGCCGACGCCAGAGACGAAGAGAAGGCGCTGTTCGAGAAGATCATCCACGAAAAGTACGTGGACTTCATCGCGACGTTCGAGACGGACGCCGGTCCGACCATCTCCGGCTACATCTTCGACAACATGACAGTGAGCCGCCTGGGTCACGGCATGGTCTATTACCATCGCTGGGAAGACCTGAA
>JAFZRG010000035.1 GCA_017619985.1 Bacillota bacterium
ATCGACACCGTCACCGCGTTTGCCAACAAGAACTTCCGCAAGGCCGTTCTGTTCGCTTTCGACAAGGGCACCTACAATGCGGTCACCCGCGGCGAAGATCTGAAGTACACCAACCTCCGCAACATGTACACGCATCCTGAGTTCGTCTCCATCGAGAACGACGTCACCGTCGAGGGCAAGACCTTCAAGGCCGGCACCTTCTACGGCGAGATGGTCCAGTACTACCTCGATCAGCTCGGCTGCCCGGTCACGGTCGCCGACCAGTGCGACGGCTGGTTCAACCCGACTGCCGCCAAGGCCGCCCTTGAGGCCGCCAAGGAGGAGCTGGGCGACACCGTCACCTTCCCGATCAAGATCGACATCGTCTACTATTCTCCGAACGCGAACCAGACCGCGCAGGCCAACGCCGTCAAGACCCAGATGGAGGCCACCCTGGGCGCTGAGAACGTCGTCGTGAACCTCGTCGAGGCCACCACTCCCGAGGATTACTACGCCAGCGGCTACCGCGCTTCCAACGGCGAGGCGGGCAACTTCGACCTGTTCTACGGCTCCGGCTGGGGCCCGGACTACGGCGATCCGTCCACTTACCTCGATACCTTCCTGGGCGAGGGCGCCGGCTACATGACCAAGGTCATCGGCCTGTTCTAAGCGAATGATCGGCCGCCCTTCGGCGGCAGATCGCTGAACTCATTGAGATACACGGGGAGACCTCTCGTCTCCCTGTGTATCTCAAAGCCCATTCTTGAGGCAACGGATTTCATAAACGAAAAGCTGAGTTTTTCCCTCAAATCCTGCCCGCGCAACGCTTGGCTTTGAAGGAAGAACTCAACTTTTCGTTTTTTGCCTATGATTCGGGTGTGCGGAAATCTAAGGAGAAGGAGGATGTCGTCCTTATTTTCTGTTACGCGCGCGTGCGCGCGGGGGGGCGACGGCAAGGCTTATGGCGAAATACCTGGTCAAGCGGATCCTGTTTTCGATCTTCTCCCTTCTCGTGGTCGTCATGGTGGTCATGCTGCTGGTGTACACCTTCATCAGCCGCAGCGTCATCTTCCAGACGGACGACACATGGAACAAGAAGAGCGGAAACGACCGCAGCATCTATGAGTACACGATGTACCAGAAGTACGGCTATCTGACCTACGTGGACTACATGACCTTCCTCGCGAACAAGTACAAGGACGAGGTGGGGGAGGACTACACGAAGGACAAGGCTTTCATCGCGGACAAGAACGTGATCCAGAAAAAGGACGAGTGCATGGACAACGAGACCGTGCAGGAGTTCATCCGGTACTACGCGGAGAAGGGCTACGAGATCAAGTATCTCGAGCCGGAGACCTTCAAATCCGGCCGCGTCAAGCCCGGCGGCACCGGCTATCTGCTGGCCGTGCACGAGAAGAATCCGCTGCTGCGCCTGTTCGACTACGTCAAGGGCTTCATCACCATCGAGAAGAAGAGCGACGTGCAGGACGAGGCGCTCACGGACGACATGCGTTACGTCCGCTTCGAGAAGGATCCGTATTCGGGCCTCTTCGCCATAGTCGGTTCGGGAACGACGCATAAATACCTGTTGTACTTCGACAACCGCTTCCCGTTCATCCACCAGAACTGGCTGCACATCAATCTGGGCACCAGCTTCACCTCCTACCGCGGGCAGGAGATCACCACCGTCATCACAACGCCGACGGGCGACATCAAGCCGCGCATGACGCAGTTCCCGGCGAAGCTCGGAACGGACGAGTGGACGGAGTCCGCCATCAACTTCCACACCCTGCGCTACACGACGAACGTCAGCGAGGGCGACGCGGAGCTCTACCCGGACAACTACACGACCGGCGCTTATTTCCGCTACGGCTTCTCCATGCTGGAGAACTCCTTCGTCATCGGCCTGATCGCCGTGGCGATCGCCTACGCGGTAGGCCTGCCGCTCGGCATGCTGATGGCGCGCCGCAAGGACCGTCTCGGGGACAAGATCGGCAACGTCTACATCATCTTCATCATGGCGGTGCCGCCGCTGGCCTATATCTTCATGTTTGCCGCGCTGGGCACGACGGTGTTCAAGCTGCCGTATAAATTCGCCAACGCGCAGGTCAAGATCCTGGCCTACGTGCTGCCGGTCCTGTCGCTGGCCCTGCGCGACATCGGCGGCCTGATGAAGTGGATGCGCCGCTACATGATCGACCAGATGAACTCCGACTACGTCAAGTTCGCCCGCGCCGAGGGCATGAGCGAGCGCGAGATCTACCGCATCCACATCTCCCGCAACGCCATGATCTATCTGGTGCACGGCATCCCGGGCACCATCATCGGCTGCCTGGTCGGCGCCATCATCACCGAGCGCGTCTACGCCGTTCCCGGCGTCGGCAACCTGCTCACCCGCGCCATCAACTCGCACGACAACGGCATCATCGTCGCCTGCACGGTGTTCTATACGACGCTCAGCATCATCTCCCTGATCCTGGGCGACCTGCTGCTGGCCGCGTATGACCCGAGAATCTCCCTTGCGGACGAAGGAGGTGGCAGACGATGAACAACGAGCCGAACGTGACCGTGAATGACCCGAACGACGATCTGTTCTATTTCATCGACAGCGACGCCATCGCCTCCGAGAAGATCATCGCGCCCCGCTATTCCTACTGGAAGAGCGTGTTCCGCGTCTTCTTCCGCAAGAAGGTCAACATCGTCATGCTGATCCTGCTGGCGCTGATCGTCATCGTCGCCTTCGTGATGCCGCGCTTCTGGGTCTACGACCCGATGGAGAACGTCACGAACGCCGCGACCTTCAACCTCTCCCCGGCGCAGGCCATGCGCTACTTCGGCGGCTTCTCCCTCAAATGGATCCTCGGCACCGGACAGCTGGGCAACTCCATTTTCTACGGCATCGTCGCCTCCTCCCGCACCAGCCTGATGCTGTGCGTCATCTGCGCCGCCATCAACATGACCGTCGGCATCATCATCGGCGCCCTCTGGGGCTACAGCAAGAAGTTCGACGTCGTGATGCTGGTCATCTACAACATCATCGCCAACGTCCCGGATCTGCTGCTGATTTCGGTGCTGGTGTACATCGTCGGCTCCGGCTTCTGGCCCTTCGTGTTCGCGCTGACCGTAACGGGCTGGCTGGCGATCGCCTACTTCTTCCGCACGCAGGTCATGATCATCCGCGACCGCGAGTATTCGATGGCCTCCCGCTGCCTCGGCACGCCGGTGCGCCGCGTCATCTCCAAGAACATCCTGCCCTTCCTCACCAGCGTCATCGTGACGCTGCTGGCCACCAACCTGCCGGGCTACATCTCCTCGGAGCTGTTCCTGAGCTACATCGGCATGGGCCTGAGCGCGTCCGTGCCGTCCCTCGGCCGTATGATCGGTGAGGCGCAGAACTCGTTCCTGACCTTCCCCTGGGCCTTCTGGCCGCCGGTGGCCGTCGCGAGCGCCATCACCATCATCCTGTACGTCATGGGCCAGAACCTCGCGGACGCGTCCGACCCGCGTACGCACATGTAAGGAGGCGGGCAGATGAACGAAACGAAGGAAAAGAAGGTCCTGCTCTCCCTCCGCAACGTGGAGGTCAAGTTCAACGTCCGCGGGCGCATCCTCACCGCCATCCGCAACGTCTCTCTGGACATCTACGAGGACGAGGCGCTCGCCATCGTGGGCGAGAGCGGCTCCGGCAAGTCCGTTCTGACGAAGACCTTTGCCGGCATGCTCGACGCCAACGGCTTCATCCCGCAGGGCAGCATCATCTTCTCGGACGACGAGCTCTCCAAAACGGACGTAAAGCTGACGGCGAGAAACCGCCGCACCCTGCGCCGCGTGACGGATCGCCTCAACAAGGACTCCCGCCTCGAGCGCGGCGCGGCCGAGTACCGCGCCATCCTCGAGAAGGAGGCCGCCATGAAGCGCGCGAAGGGCCTCACCATCGAGGAGGAGGAGGATTTCGCCGCGCGCATCAAGGAAGTCACCGACGACATCGTCGACCGCAACAACTACCTGATGGCGCTCAGCAAAAAGTCGGACGCCGAGGAATACGCGAAGACCACGGAGCTGATCAAGACCCTCACCGCCAAGCGCGACGCCATCGAGCGCGAGAAGAGCGACCTGATCCGCCGCCGGTCCTCGGAGGTCCGCGGCAACACGGCGCTGGCCGAGGAGAACAAGCGGCAGATCGACGAGCTGCGCGCCGCGCGCGAGAAGAAGATCGCGACGCCCGAGCAGGAGGGCAACCCCTACGGCCTGAGCGACGCCGTGCTGGAGCGCAACAAGATCATCGGCTACGAGGTGCTGCTGTCCATCGGCCGCTATCCGCTGAAGGATCAGATCCGCTTTGTCGGCAAGCTCAATAAGGGCTTCCGGGACGCCATGCGCGCGGGCGAGGACCTTGAAAATCCCGCCGTGCTCAACCGCATTTTCGAGACCGTCGCCTTCCGCGTGGAGTACCGCTCCATCGACGAGGAGGCCGGCGTCCTGCACGGCTACGCCATCATCGACTGCGCCAAGGTCAAGTACACCAAGGACTGGCAGGAGATCCGCGGCTGCCGCATCGCCACGGTCTTTCAGGACCCCATGACCTCGCTCAACCCGGTCCTCACCATCGGCAAGCAGATCATGACGGTCATCCTCAAGCACCAGAAGTGCTCGCAGGCCGAGGCCCGCAAGCGCACGATCGACATCATGGCGAAGGTCGGCATCCCCGACCCGGAGAAGCGCTTTGACGACTATCCCTTCGAGTACTCCGGCGGCATGCGCCAGAGGATCGTTATCGCCATCGCCCTGAGCTGCCAGCCGAAGATCCTGATCTGCGACGAGCCCACGACCGCGCTGGACGTGACCATCCAGGCGCAGATCCTGGAGCTGATCAAGCAGCTGCAGAAGGATCTCGGCTTCACCACCGTCTACATCACCCACGACCTCGGCGTCGTCGCCAACGTCGCGGAGCGCGTGGCGGTGCTGTACGGCGGGCAGATCGTGGAGATCGGCTCGGTCGAGGAGATTTTCTACGACCCGAAGCACCCCTACACCTGGGCGCTGCTCTCCAGCCTGCCGCAGCTTTCCGAGCGCGGCACGGACCTCTTCTCCATCCCCGGCACGCCGCCGAGCCTGTACAACAAGATCGTCGGCGACGCCTTTGCCCCGCGCAACAAATACGCGCTGGCCATCGACCTGAAGGAAGAGCCGCCCATGTTCCAGGTCAGTCCGACCCACTTCGCCAAGACCTGGCTGCTGGATCCCAGAGCGCCGAAGACCGAGGCGCCGGAGAACATCCAGAATCTCCACGAGAAGATCCAGCGGACCTACGTCGACTTTGACGTGTAAGGAGGCGACGACATGGATCAGAAAGAGAAAAAAGTCATACTGTCGATCCGGAATCTGGACGTCGTCTTCGGCCGCGGCAAGAAGGCCTTCAAGGCGGTCGACAACGTCAGTTTCGACATCTACAAGGGCGAGACGCTCTCATTGGTGGGCGAAAGCGGCTCCGGCAAGACCACGATCGGCCGCGCCATCGTGCGCATCAACCCCTGCTCCGCGGGCGAGATCTGGTACGACGGCAAGAAGATCTCCGGCAAGCTTTCCCGCAAGGCGGACCGCGAGGTCATCCGCAAGATCCAGATGATCTTCCAGGACCCCGCCGCCTCTCTGAACGAGCGCGCCACCATCGATTACATCATCTCCGAGGGCCTTTACAACTTCCATCTCTACAGGGATGAGAAGGATCGCGTGGCCAAGGTCGAGAACGTTATCCGCGAGGTCGGTCTGCTCCCCGAGCACCTGACCCGTTACCC
>JAFZRG010000036.1 GCA_017619985.1 Bacillota bacterium
GAGAAGGATTCGGACGTTTACAAGCGGGCCCGCGTGGACCGCAAGCTGTTCTCGAAGATCCGCAGCAACCCGGAGTACCGGCCGTCGAAGACTACGGCGCTGGCTTTTGCCCTGGCGCTGCATCTGGACCTGGATGAGACGAACGAACTCATCGGCCGGGCCGGCTACGTGCTGTCGCACAGCAGCAGGGCGGATCTGATCGCGGAGTATTTCATCACGAACGGGAACTACGATATCGACGCGCTGAACGAGGTGCTGTTCGCTTACGATCTGCCCCTGATCGGCGGGGTCGCGTAGCTTTCTGAAAAGCAAATAGATCCGGACATTTTATCGGATATGTGAATGAGTTCATTCGCATATCCGATTTATAATGGAAGCAGACAAAACAGGAGGAAACCCATGGATTTTGAACTTCCTGCGCAGTTCGCGCAGTTCGGAGACGCCCGCAAGAACGGATTTCTGCGGGTCAAGAAAATAAAAGAAAACGGCGGCAGAGTCGCCGGTACGTTCTGCACGTTCACGCCCCAGGAGATCCTGGACGCTGCCGGGGTCAGCCCGGTGAGCCTGTGCGGCATGAGCGAGGAGACCATCCCCGCGGCGGAGGCGCACCTGCCGAAGAACATGTGCCCGCTCATCAAGTCGAGCTATGGCTTCGCGGTGTCCGACAAGTGCCCGTACACGTATTTTTCCGACATCATCGTGGGAGAGACGACCTGCGACGGCAAGAAGAAGATGTATGAGCTGCTGGGCAAGATGAAGGACGTCTATCTGCTGCATCTGCCGCAGGGTGACCGCGAGCACGCGCTCGAGCAGTGGACGGGCGAAGTGCAGCGGTTCCGCGAATTCCTGGAGCAGCGCTTCGGCGAGGAGATCTCCGACGAAGCGATCCGCGAGGCGGCGAGGCTGCGCAACAAGGAACGGGCGGCCAGACGGCGCCTGATGGAGCTGCAGAAAGCCCAGCCCCCGATGTCTTCAGGCTACGCGATCTACAAGGCGCTCGAAGGCGCGGGCTTCTACTTCGACGTGAAGGAGGTCTGCAGGGAACTGACCCGCCTGGCGGATCAGCTGGAGGCGGACTACGCGGCCGGACAGCGGCCCGTGAGCGAAAAGGCCAAGCGCATCCTGATCACCGGCTGCCCGATCGGCGGCGTGTTGGAGAAGACCGTCAA
The DNA here is from genome assembly GCA_017619985.1 of Bacillota bacterium. Classification (GTDB taxonomy): domain Bacteria; phylum Bacillota; class Clostridia; order Peptostreptococcales; family Anaerovoracaceae; genus RUG11894. Next base: position 1,170 of record JAFZRG010000036.1, read on the forward strand.
GGCCATTGAAGCGGCGGGCGGCGCGGTCGTGTGCTTCGAGAACTGCTCGGGCATCAAGGCGACGATCGATGAGGTCGATGCGGACGCGCCGGACATCATCGCGGCAGTAGCGGAGAAGTACCTGAAGATCGGCTGCGCGGTCATGACCCCGGACATCCGCCGCATGGACCTGCTGCGCAGGCTGGTCAGCGAATACAGGGCCGACGGCGCCGTGGAGATCGACCTGCAGGCCTGCACCACGTATTCCGTGGAGAGCTATACCGTCCGCAAGCTCATGGAGGAACTCGGCGTTCCGTACATGGCGATCGAGACCGATTATTCCGTTTCCGACAGCGGCCAGCTGGCCACGCGTCTGGAAGCGTTCCTGGAAATGCTATAAGGAGGACGAAAGTCTATGATCACAGTAGAAGCAAGGGGAGAGCAGTGCCCCATCCCCGTCGTGAAGACCCTGAAAGCCATCGGCGAAATGAAGGAGGCCGGCACCATCGAGACGCACGTGGACAACGAAACGGCCGTGCAGAACCTGACCCGCCTGGCGGAGAGCAAAGGGTTCAAGATCAAGTCCGAGAAGATCGAGGACAAGCACTTCGTCGTGACGATGGAAGTGACCGCGCCCGGCGAGGCGGCAGCCGAAGAGGTGCCCGTGTGCATCCCCGACAGAAGGGGCAACACCGTGTACGCGTTCGGATCCAACTGCATGGGCGTAGGCAATGACGAGCTCGGTGCCACGCTGATGAAGGGCTTCATCTACGCGGTCTCGCAGCTGGACGAACTGCCGAAGACGATGCTGTTCTATAACGGCGGCGCGAAGCTGACCGTCGAAGGCTCCGCGTCTCTCGAAGACCTGAAGAGCCTGCAGGCGCAGAGCGTGGAGATCCTCACCTGCGGCACCTGCCTCAACTTCTACGGCCTGTCCGAGAAGCTGGCGGTGGGCGAGGTCACGAATATGTACGCCATCGTCGAGAAGCTGAACGGCGCGAGCCACATCGTCAAGCCCTGATGCGGGCGATCGGCATCGACATCGGGTCTTCGTGCGCCAAGACGGCGGTGACCGACGGGCAGGGCAATGTCCTCTGGCTCGATCAGATGCCCACCGGCTGGAGCAGCGTCGAGGCGGCGGAGGAGATACGGAAAAGGCTCGCTGCGGCGGGCTTTGACCCGGGTCACGACCCCTGCGTGGCGACAGGCTACGGCAGGGTCGTGGTTCCTTTTGCGCAGAAAGCGGTGACCGAGATCAGCTGCCACGCGAAAGGCGCGCAGAAGCTGTTCGGGCTCGCGGATCTGGACATCATCGATATCGGCGGACAGGACACGAAGGTGATCTCCGTGCGCGGCGGAAGCGTGCGCGATTTTCTGATGAACGACAAGTGCTCTGCCGGGACCGGACGGTTCCTGGAGGTCATGGCCAACACGCTGCGGACGGATTCTGCTTCGCTCATCGCCATGGCGGCGGAGGGAAGCAATACGTCCATCAGCTCCATGTGCACGGTGTTCGCGGAGTCCGAGGTGATCAGCCTGATCGGCAAGGGCGAGAGCCGCGAAAACATCGCGTTCGCAGTCGTGACATCTATCGCGAAGAAGATCGCGTCGCAGGCGTCGAGGCTGTGTGCGGACGGCGTGCAGACCGTATTGACCGGAGGCCTGTGCGAGGCGGATCAACTGCGCAAGGCCTTGAGTCTGGAGCTCGGACGCGATATCATCAGTTGTGAGAACGCGCGCTATGCCGGAGCGATCGGCGCGGCGCTGTTTGCGGAGAAGCTATGATCTATCTGGACAATGCAGCGACAACCTATCATAAACCGCAGAGCGTGATCGACGCGGTCGTCGAAGCCATGCAGGGAATGGGCAATTCCTCCCGAGGCAGCCACAGCGGAGCGCTGAAGGCGGCCCGCACGGTGTACGACGCCCGGTGCAAGGCGGCGGCTCTGTTCGGCTGCAGTGACCCCTCCAGGGTCGTCTTCACCTCGAATTCCACGGAGGCGCTGAACATCGCGCTGAGCGGGCTGTTTGCCCCCGGAGACCACGTGATCTCCACGGATCTGGAGCACAATTCCGTGCTGCGGCCTCTGTATAGGCTGCAGGCGGAAGAGGGCGTGCTGCTGGATTTCGTGAGAGCGGACAGGCAGGGCTGCGTGGATTATGACGATTTCGAAGTTCTGATTCGGCCCGAAACGAAGGCGGTCGTCTGCAACCACGCGTCGAATCTGACGGGCAATATGCTGGATCTGGATCAGATCGGATCGATCTGCAGAAAGCACGGACTGCTGCTGGTCGTGGACGCCTCGCAGACCGCGGGTTGCATCCCAATCGACGTGGAGAAGACGGGCATTTCGGTGCTTTGCTTTACCGGCCACAAGGGGCTGTACGGCCCGCAGGGGACCGGCGGCATGTGCATCGCGGAAGGCGTGGAGATCCGGCCGTTCAAGGTCGGCGGGAGCGGCGTGCAGTCGTTCTCGAAGACGCAGCCGGCGCAGTACCCGACGAGGCTGGAAGCAGGTACGCTGAACGGCCATGGGCTGGCAGGACTGTCCGCTGCGTTCGACTTCATTGCGGAGACCGGCGTGGAGGCGATCCACGCGAAAGAGATCGCTTTGATGCGGCGGTTTTACGACGGCGTGAAGGATATCCCCGGCGTGAAAGTCTACGGCGACTTTTCCACGGATGACCGTGCGGCCATCGTGGCTTTGAATATCAGGGATTACGAGTCCGGCGAAGTGTCGGACGAACTGTCGGAGAACTACGGCATCGCGACCCGCCCCGGCGCGCACTGCGCGCCGCGCATGCACGAGGCGCTGGGAACTGCCGAGCAGGGCGCCGTGCGCTTTTCGTTCTCCTACTTCAACACAGAAGCGGAAGTGGACATCGCGATCGACGCGATCAGGGAAATAGCCAGATTATAGAACCGATTATGAATCATTAAGATAAGAGGTATATCTTTGGTTTGCATTGACGTGGACTCCCTTTGTGGTGACACAATCGTCTCATCTTTTCTCGATTGTGTCAGGGATTTGACACGTATACCGCAGTGATGGACTGAATGTGACATAAAACGGTTGTATTATGGCACAATTTCTCTATTTTGAATCATTATGTTGCATTTCTGTGTAACAAACCCGGTTATTCTATTAAATAAGTGACAACGAGAACATTTCCCCTAGCAGGGGCGTCTTGTAAGTTATGCGCGAGAAAAAACTCAGGCTCATCATTACCTTCCATACGACGACCGCCGCCATGGCGTTCGAGAAATACTGCATGGCGAACGGTCTTCCCGGCCGCCTGATCCCCGTACCTACGTCGATCACGGCGGGCTGCGGCATGGCCTGGATGGCTGCGCCGGAAGACCGCCCGGCCCTGGAAGAGGCAATACAAAAGGACGCCCTTGCGGTGGACGCCCTTTACGAGATCGTGCATTAGCGGGCCAAAGCAGGCCCGTTTTTTTATATCTTTTTTCTCAGGATATCTCCGGCCCTGACGCCGTCCGGCGCGCTGATCGTCAGCACGCGCATGGGCGTCGCGGAGCGTTCCAGAACTTCTCCGTCTTCGTTCACGATCGACGAGACGGGGAAGGGCACGCCGGTGCGGCCCGGGCTTAAAAATTCAAGCGTATCGCCGGCGGCGAACGGATTGCGGGTCTCGATCTTCAGAGATCCGTTTTTGCTGTCTTCGAGCGCGGTCGCGACGAACAGCCAGTCGCGGACGTAGCCTGCCGTGTCCGGGAGGAGCTGGTCCGGGTCACCGAAGTAGAAACCGGTGCAGAACGGGCGGTGGCTGACCGTGTCCAACTCTTTCTTGAGCGCTTCCACCGGGGCGGTGCCGTCGATCGCCATGCGGTAGGCGTTGACGACGGTCGCGGTGTAGAAGGGCGTGCGCATGCGTCCTTCGATCTTGAACGAGCAGATGCCGGCATCCTCGAACGCTTTGAGGTGTTCGATGCAGCACAGCTCCTTCGAGCTCAGGATGGCCGAGCCGCGCTCGTCCTCTTCGATCTTAAAGTATTCGCCGGGGCGCTTCTCCTCCATGAGGTAATAGTTCCAGCGGCAGGTCTGCGCGCATTCGCCGCGGTTGCCTGAGCGCCCGGCCAGGTAGGCGGATAGCAGGCAGCGGCCGGAGTAGCTCATGCACATGGCGCCGTGCACGAAAGCCTCAAGTTCCAGGTCTTCCGGGGTATTTGCACGGATCTCGGCGATTCTCTCCAGACTGAGCTCTCTCGCCAGCACGACGCGTTTGACGCCAATATCGTAATAGACTCTCGCGGCGCGCGCGTTCATGCAGTTCGCCTGCGTGGACACGTGGATGTCCAGGTCCGGGCATTCCTCGCGGATCTGCGCGATGGCGCCGATGTCGGAGACGATCACGGCGTCCGTGCCGATCTCCTTCAGGAACCGCGCGTATTCGCCCAGCTGCGGGATCTCGTCGGAGAACGCGAAGCAGTTGACGGTCACGTACAGCTTTCTGCCCGCCGCGTGGATCTCGCGGCTTGCCTGGGTCAGCGCCTCGCGTGTAAAGCC
>JAFZRG010000037.1 GCA_017619985.1 Bacillota bacterium
ACGCTATGTACCAGGCTCTATACCGCAGTTTCCGGCCCGAGACGTTCGACACGCTGCTCGGCCAGGAACACATCGAGAAAATACTGAAAAACCAGCTCGCGACGGGCACGACGGGTCACGCGTATCTGTTCTGCGGGACCCGCGGAACAGGCAAGACGACCACGGCGCGCCTGCTGGCGAAAGCCCTGAACTGTACCGCCGAAACAGGTGAAAAACCCTGCGGGGAATGCCCGAGCTGCAAAGCTATTGCGGAGGGCAGTTTCGTGGACGTCATGGAGATCGACGCGGCGTCGAACCGCGGCGTGGACGACATCCGCGAGCTGCGCGAGACCGTGTACTTTCCGCCCATCCAGGGCAAATACAAGGTCTACATCATCGATGAGGCACACATGCTCACGAAGGAGGCGGCCAACGCCTTCCTGAAGACGCTGGAGGAACCGCCCTCGAACGTGGTGTTCATCCTCGCGACGACGGAGCCCGAAAAGCTGCCCGCGACCATCCTGTCGCGCTGCCTGCGGCTGGATTTCCGGAGGGTCAGCGAGGAGGTGCTCGCGAAGCGCTTCGCCGAGATCTGCAAAGAGATCGGCGTGGAGATCGATCCCGACGCGCTCGGCCTGATCTGCGCGAACGCGGACGGTTCCGTGCGCGACGGTCTGTCGCTGCTGGACCGCTGCGTGTCCGCTTCTACCCACGTCACCCGCGAGGACGTTTTAACGCTCCTCGGCATGGCGGGCGTGGAAACGTTCCTGGAGATCACGGACCACGTGCTGGCCGGACGCACGGGCGAAGCCCTGACGGTCCTGGCGCAGGTCCTCGCGGAAGGCAAGGAAGTCAATCAGTTCGCCCGAGACTGGGTGGAGCACTTCCGCAATCTTCTGATCATCCAATTCACCGACAAGCCCGAAAACGTGCTCAATCTGTCGCTTGAAAACATCGCGCGGCTGAAAAAGCAGGCGGAGGGCGTAAGCATAGACACCATTAAAAACTGCATCCTGCGGCTCTCGCAGGCGCTGGCCGATGCCAAGTGGTCGCCCAAACCGAGGGTGCTCATCGAGCTGGCGATCGTGCAGATGTGCGCAGGGGACAAAGTGCAGTAAATACAGGAGGAATTCATGGGTAAAGGAATGAAGGCCGGCAAGAGACCCGGCCCCAAGAAGAACAATCAGATGGCGCAGATGCAGCAGATCCAGGCCATGCAGAAGCGCATGGAAGACGCGCAGGCTGCCATCGAAGTCATGGAGACCGAGGCCTCCGCAGGCGGCGGCGCCGTGACCGTGAGAGTCAACGGCAAGCACGAACTGGTGGCGGTCACGCTCAAGCCCGAGATCGTCGATCCGGACGACATCGAGATGCTGCAGGACCTGATCGTCGCCGCGGCGAACGAAGCCATGCGCCAGATCGAAGAGACCTCCCAGCAGGAGATGTCCAAAGTGACCGGCAGCCTCGGACTGCCCGCAGGACTGTTCTAAAAGACCATGTCGAAATATTACGCGAAACCGCTTTCGAAACTGATCGCGGAACTGAATAAACTGCCCGGCATCGGCGGCAAGAGCGCGCAGCGGCTGGCGTTCCACATCCTGTCGCTTTCGGATGAGGAGGCGAAGCAGCTGGCGGACGCCATCGTGGAAGCCAAGACGACCATGCATTACTGCTCCGTCTGCGGCAACCTGACGGACGTCGACCCGTGCCCGATCTGCTCGGATCCGACCCGCGACGGCCGCACGGTCTGCGTCGTCGAAAGCCCGCGCGACGTCTCCGCCATGGAGCGCATCCGCGAGTACAACGGCCTGTACCACGTGCTGCACGGGGCGATCTCACCCATGGACGGCATCGGCCCGGACGACATCAACCTGCGTTCGCTCATCGTGCGCCTGCAGGAAAACGACATCAACGAGGTCATCCTCGCCACGAACCCGAACATCGAAGGCGAAGCGACGGCCATGTACATCGCGCGGCTCATCAAACCGGCGGGCATCAAGGTGACCCGCATCGCCCACGGCATCCCGGTGGGCGGCGATCTGGAGTACGCCGACGAAGTGACCCTTTCCAAGGCCATGGAGGGAAGGAGAGAACTGTAATGAAAACACTGATCAAAGGGGGCCGCATCCTCGACCCCGCCCAGAATTACGATAAAGTCGCGAACCTGCTGATCGAAGACGGAAAGATCGTCTGCGTCACGGACGAAGACCTGCCCGCGGACCGCGTCATCGACGCGTCCGGCCGGATGGTGACGCCCGGATTTATCGACATCCACATGCACGAAGACCCGTACGACGAGAAGACGGGCGAGATGAAGCAGGATATCTCGAAATCGATGCTGCTGATGGGGGTCACGACCGCGATCGGCGGCAACTGCGGCGACAATTACGCAGACCCGCGCGCCTATCTCGACCACATCGACGAATGCGGCAACTGCATGAACCTCGGCCTGCTCGTCGGCCACACCTGGACGAGAGAGACCTCCGGCGGCATGGACAAATACGCTCCGGTGGACGACGCGACGATAGCTAAGATGGAAGCGCTCGCGAAGAGCTGCCTGGAAGCGGGCTGCATGGGCGTTTCGTTCGGGGTCAAGTACGTGCCCGGCACGCGCATGGAGGAGATGACCCGCCTCGCGGCCCTGTGCACGCCCTCCGGCAGGCTCGTGACGAGCCACGTGAGAAACGACGTCAGCAGGGTGTTCGCGGCGGTCAAGGAGATGGACGATCTGGCGAAAGCCACGGGCTGCCGCGTGCAGATCTCGCACATCGGCAGCATGGGCGGTTACGGCCAGATGAAGCAGCTGCTGAAGGACGTCGAAAGCTACAAGGCGGGCGGTACGGACATCATGTGCGACTGCTATCCGTACACGGCGTTCTCGACGTTCATCGGGTCCACGACGTACGACCCCGAGAACTACGCGGAGTACAACGCGGACTACAGCGCCATCCTCATGAGCACCGGCAAATACGCGGGCCAGCGCTGCACGAAGGAGATCTACGACTGGGAGCGCGCGAACGCGCCGGAAGACATCACGGTCGGTTTCCTGATGGTCGAAGAGGACGTCGACATGGCGCTGCGCCATCCGCTCGTGATGCTCGGAAGCGACGGGCTGCGGCACGGCGCGCAGGGTCATCCGCGGGCGGCGGGAGCGTTCCCCCGGTACATCGCGGAATACATCCGCACCGGCAAAGTCGGCCTGATGGAAGGCATCGCGAAGATGACGTCCCTGCCTGCGGAACGGCTCGGCCTCGCGAAGAAGGGCAGCTTTAAGCCCGGAAACGACGCGGACGTCGTCATTTTCGATTACGAGAACATCCGCGACACCGCGACATTCGAACAACCCGCGCTCGTGCCCGAAGGCATCGACTATGTGCTGATCGGCGGCGAGATCGCGGCGAAGGACGGCGAGATCGTGAACGCGCACCTCGGAAGATCCGTGCGCTGGGAAGGATAAAGGAGCAAGCCATGCTTACGAAAGAATACAGAGAAAACCTCGTCAGACAGCTTGACGCCATGCAGGGAGAAGTCGCCATGTACTATAAAAACATGGTGACGGGCGAGACCTTCGCTTATCACGAATACGACGAACTGCAGCCGGCGTCCGTCATCAAACTGCCGGTGTTCCTGCACTATCTGGAACTGGCCGCGCAGGGCAAGATCGACCCGAAGGAAGAGATCCTGTGCACCGACGCGGATCGCGTGGGCGGCTGCGGAGGGCTGCGCGCGTTCCACGGCGATCAGATGGTCTCCATCGAGACGCTGTGGGAGCTGATGATCACGCTTTCCGACAACTGCGCCACGAACCTGCTGATCGAGCATCTGGGCAAGGAGGAATTCCAGAAAGCCTTCCCGGAGATGGGCCTGCACGTGACGAAGCTGCGCCGCATCATGTTCGACTCCGTACTGGCCGCGCAGGGCATCGAGAACGGTTTCTCCGTCGCGGAGATGGGCATGCTGCTCGAAAAGCTCTACCGCAGGGAATTCGTGGATGAGAAGACGAGCGCGTACGCGGAGGAGATCCTCGCGCGCCAGCAGATCACTCACAAGATCCCCGGCTACATCTCCGACTGGAACATGCGCATCGCGCACAAGACCGGCGACGACGACGGCATCGC
>JAFZRG010000038.1 GCA_017619985.1 Bacillota bacterium
ATTGCATCCTTCCGCGATCTTGATCGGCGCGGATACGCCGCCGGCAAAGCGCCGGGGCAGTTCCTCATATTCCTTCGGCGCAGGGCTCGCGGCGATGCGCTCCGCGGTCATCTCCCGGACGATCTCCGGCAGCTTCTTATAATCGTTGACCCCCAGAAACGCATCCACTTCCGGCATTTCCGCCGCCAGTTCCTTCGCGTAGCGCTGGGACAGGCATCCGGTGACTATTAGCTTCTGCTTCTTTTTCTTGATCCGGATCAGATCGAAGATCGTCTCGATGGACTGCTGCTTCGCGTCGTGGATGAAGCCGCAGGTGTTCACCATCAGGACGTCCGCCTTCTTCGGGTCCTGCGTCTCTTCGGCGCCGGTCTGCGCCAGCAGCGCCAGCGCGTTCTCCGAATCGACTGTATTCTTTTCGCAGCCTAAGGTCTTAACGTATATTTTCATTTAAAAGATCTCTTCGGGCACGCCGTCGTCTTCCGGCGCGCTCTCGCTCTCGAGCTGTTCGAACTGTTCGACGGACAGCAGCACCTTGCGCGGGCGGGACCCGTCCGCAGGTCCTACGATGCCGCGCTCCTCCATGAGGTCGATCAGTCTCGCGGCGCGGTTGTAGCCGATGCGGAAGCGCCTCTGCAGCATGGATACGCTGGCCTGTTCGGCGCGCACCACGCATTCGATGGCGTCAGCGAGCAGGTCGTCCTCTTCAGGATCCGCTCCGCCGCCGTTCCCTCCGGATCCGGAACCGGAAGAAGCCGTGCTCCTTTCCATCGCCTTCAGGATGTCGTCGCTGTTATATTGATAGGCTTTCGGTTCGCCGGCGGCAGCCTCTTCCGCCGCTTCCTGAGCAGCCTTCAGGGCTTCGTCCTGCCTGCGCAGATAATCGATGACAGCCCGGATCTCCTCGTCGGACACCCAGCAGCCCTGTACGCGTTCCGGTTTCGCCATGCCCTGCGGATAGTACAGCATATCGCCGTGACCCAGCAGTTTTTCCGCGCCCGTCATATCCAGGATGACACGCGAATCGATGCCGTTGGATACGGACAGCGCGATGCGGCTCGGCACGTTTGCCTTGATGACGCCGGTCAGGATGTCCGTCGAAGGTCTCTGCGTCGCGATGACCATGTGGATGCCGGCGGCTCTGGCTTTCTGCGCAAGACGGCAGATGGAATCCTCCACGGAATTCTGCGCCGTCATGATCAGGTCGGCGAGCTCGTCGATGATGATGACGATCTGCGGCATCACCTTGTATTCTTCGCCGTTTGCCCGCACGGTCTCGTTGTAGCTTTCGAGATCGCGGACGTTCTCTTCCATGAACTTGGTGTAACGCTCTTCCATCTCGCCGACGGCCCAGCCGAGCGCGGCGGAAGCTTTGTCCGGCTTCGTGACGACCGGGATGAGCAGATGCGGGATGCCCTTGTATCCGCTGAGTTCGACGGATTTCGGGTCGATCAGGATCAGTTTGACCTCGTCCGGCGTCGCCTTGTACAGGATGGACAGGATCATGGCATTCTGGCAGACGGATTTTCCGGAGCCGGTCGTGCCGGCGATGAGCAGGTGCGGCATCTTTTTCAGGTCCGCGACGACGCAGTCGCCGCCGACGTTCTTGCCAAGACCGACGGAGATCTTCGACTTCGCGTTCTGGAATGCCGCGGATTCGAGTACTTCACGCAGCAGAACGGAACTCGATTTGTCGTTGGAGATCTCGATGCCGACGGCGGCTTTGCCCGGGATCGGTGCCTCGATACGCAGCGATTTTGCGCGGAGGTTGAGCGCCAGATCGTCCTGCAGGGATACGATGCGGGAGATCTTTACGCCGGGAGCAGGCTTGACTTCGAAACGGGTCACGGTCGGGCCTTTGATCATATTCTCAACAGTCGCGGATACGCCGAACGACGCAAGCGTCTCTTCCAGGACGCGCGCCTGTTCTTCTACGGCGAATTTATCCATAGATTCTTTCTGCACGACCGGTCTCTTCAGCAGATCCAGAGACGGAAGTTGATATACGGCGGGCTTTGCCTTGGACTTCTGCACCTGCGACGCGATCTCCTGCACCGTATCGGCAGCAGCTGCCACAGCCGGTTTCTCCGCACGGGGCTTTCTCGGCGCTCTGGCAGGTTTTTCGTCGTGAGAGACTTCCTGCGGGATGAACGAACCGTTGTATTCGGGAACGTCCGCTTTGGGAGATCCCTCTCCGTTCAGTCCGTACCCTTCCTTGATGGGGCCGTCCTGACCGAACAGCGTGTCGTCGTTCATGTAAGCGAGGATCTGCTTCTGTCCCGTCGTGACCGGCGCGTCCGGACTGTCGGCGGATTTGCGGCCGATGCTCTCCGGCGTGAAGTTCGGGTTGAAGACGGGAAGATCGATCTCAGGTTCCGGAAGACTAGCGGGAGCAGGCGTCTGCTGCAGCGTTTCGCCCGAAGTCGGATGGGTCTCGCCCTTCGTATAATCCGCGGCGTTGGACTTCTTGGCAGCTTCCGCGCGCTGTTTCTCCATCTCCTCCATCGCCAGCTGATGCTCTTCCTCTTTTCTTTCGCGTTCGCGCTCGAGGATCATCTGGTTCGCGGCCTTCTGTGCTTCTCTCGTATTCTTAACGGCTTTGCGCTTGATCTTCATGTTGTCGAAGAATACGGAGATCGGCGTGTCGATGATGAACATCAGCGTGATGACGATGCCGCAGATCGCGATGATGCGCATGCCGACGATGCCCGCCAGCTTGTTCAGCAGCGTGCCGGCGATGGCGCCGAAGACGCCGATGTTCATCGTTTCGCCCGCATAGGCATCCTTGATAAGTCCTGCGCTGAGTTCCGTCCCGAGGTTTGCATCGAGCGAGGCGTTGAACACGCAGACGCAGATGAACAGTGCCAGCAGACACAGGAGCGAACGCACTGTCAGATAGCTGGTCTTGTTCAGGAAGATCAGGATGCCGTACACGATCAGGAAATACGCCAGGATGTAGGCGACGCGTCCGAAGATGCCGAACATGATAGCTTTCGTGACCGCGCCCAGCGCGCCGATCAGCTCCGTGTGCAGACTGAGCACGACCAGAACGCCCAGAGCGATGATGACGATCGCCCAGATCTCATCGTGCAGCCGTTTGCTTCTGTGCAGCTTTTCGGCTTCCGCCATTTCCTTTTCCTTGATGCGCTGCTTTTCCTCCGCAGCCTTGCTCTTCGGCTTTGCAGCAGCCGTTTTTGTTTTGCCGGATTCCGGCCTCTTACCATCTGCCATTTGGCTCTATCCTTTCTTATTGCAGAGTATGTTCTGCAAAATGCACATAATCATACATAATGTATTATAGCACAAGCGCTTGTGCTATGGAATCACTTAACAAACAAACTATGGTATTGTATAATTTATCTGCACGAGGGGTGGCGTCTAAGAGGCTTGTCGCGGATGAGCGTAGGACGAAGATGAGGATGCGTTAGACGACAGGACCCCGAGTGCAGAATGCAGTACACAGGAGATAAGAAATGATACAATACAAACGCCCCGACGAAGGTCTCGGCTTCATGATGCAGTACGAAAACGTCGCGTGGTATGAGAACGGAGCCGTCCGCATCCTGGACCGCCGCATTTACCCGATCCGTACGGAATTCGTCACCTGCACGCGTCACGAGCAGGTCGCGCAGGCCATCGCCGATATGGTGACCCAGAGCGGAGGCCCCTACACGGCAGCATCCATGGCTATGGTGCTCGCCTGTTTCGAATCCGAGGCTCTGCCCAAGGACGAACGGACCGCCTATCTCGAAAAGGCATCCTATACCCTCTCCCACGCCCGTCCGACGACGTCTGCCAAGATGCAGATCTACACCGGCCGCGTGCTGGAAGCGGCAAAGAAAGCCATGGACGAAGGCGCTGCCGGTGCTGAAGTAACAGAAGCCGCACGTCAGCAGGCCCTGATCGACCTGGGCAGACGCTATGAAAAGTCAGTCCCCATCGGCCGCCTGATCGCGAACGAGATCCCGGACGGAGGGTCCATCCTCACGCAGTGCTGGGCGGAACTCGACATCGCCATGGTGCTGCGGGCCCTGCAGGAGCAGAACAAGACCGTCAAGGTCTTCTGCGCCGAGACCCGCCCCTATTTCCAGGGTGCGCGCCTCACGGCGAGCTGCGCGGTGGACATGGGCTTCGACGTGACCGTCATCAGCGACAACATGCCCGCCTACACCATGAAGACCAAAGGCATCGACCTGTTCACGAGCGCGGCGGACGTCACGACGTGCGACGGCTACATCGTCAACAAGGTCGGCACGTTCCAGATCGCGCTGGCCTGCAGCTATTACGGCGTTCCCTATATCGCAGCGGGCAATCCGAACCCGGCGCATCCGTCCATCGACTCCGTCGTCATCGAGGAGCGCGACCCGGAGCTCACGCTGCACGCCATGGATATCAAACTCACGAAGCCCGGCGTCAAGGGATATTATCCCGCTTTCGACGTCACGCCGCCGGAATTCGTCACCGCCATCGCCACCGACAAGGGTCTGTTCAAACCCGCAGACCTGCATAAGTATTTCGAACTGTAAGGAGGATCCCATGTATACGCCCCAGACCGCCGTCGAATACATCCAAAAGAATCTGCCGGACTTCTTCGGACCCGGCGCGCAGCTGAAAGCCAGCGAACTGTCCGACGGCAACATCAACTTCGTTTTCCG
>JAFZRG010000039.1 GCA_017619985.1 Bacillota bacterium
AGGCGATGCTGCGTTACCGCTGGATGGCGAACTTCCTGGCGGTGCCCATGATGGTCGACCGCCACACGCAGGGCCTGCGTCAGGAATACCTGCGCATGTGCCACACGGAGCAGGACCTGATCATCGACGACGTGGCGAAGCTGCTGGACAACCTGTTCCGGGGCGACCGCCGCATCGGCAACGATACCGAGTTCTCCAAGAAAGTCGTGCTCGTGGACGAGAACGAGATGACCGCGGTCATGATGGGCTTCCCGACGCTGAAGTGCCTGTCGCGCGAGACGCCTTCGACCTACGTGTCCGTGCTGCTGAACCAGCACGCCATGGAATACTATCTGGACGTCGCGGCGGAATTCGGCCTGGCGACCGACGTGTGCCCGATGCCCGCGGCGGAAGCCGGCGTCTCCATCGACGACGACGCGCCGGTGCTGGGCGCCTGCGCCATCCAGTGCAACACGACCTGCGACGGGTCGCTGCTGGGCAACGGCGTTATCTCCAAGAGGCTCGAGCTCGAGGACGGCGTGCCCGTGTTCCAGCTGGCCGCGCCGCTGCGCCACCGCGAAGACGACGTGCAGGAATACGCGGCCCAGGAGATCCGCAACGCGATCGCGTTCGTGGAGAAGCATACCGGGGTCAAGTGGGACTGGAAGGCGTACTTCGAGTGCGCGAAGCGGGTCAACTACGCGACGAAGTGCCGCATGGAATGGCTCGACATGAACCGCACGGACTACCCGCAGGTGTTCGGGTCCAACCTGGCGCTGTACACCGAAACGAATTACATGGCCATCTGCGGCCGCGTGGCGGATTTCGAGAAGGCGGACCGCAAGCTGATGAAGCTGGCGGAAAAGGCCTACGCCGCGAAGAAGCGCGCCGCGAAGGAATACCGGCACCGCGCGATCGTCTGGGGCGTGCAGTCGCACTTCTACATGGACTTCCTCGTCTGGCTGCTGAACTGCTGGGGCATCGTGCCCCTGACGGACATGCTGTCCATGGTCTCGACGAAAAAGATCGCCGAGGAAGACACGCCGGAGAACCGCGAGCAGGCGATCTACGACATGGCCTGGCTGACCGAGAACATGATCATGCGCAACCGCACGCACGGCGGCTACAAGGTGCTGCTGGACGAGCTGTGGGAGTTCACGGAGCAGTTCAACGCGGACATGGTCATCCTGTGGGAGCACATCAACTGCAAGGCGCTCGACGGCATGCACGGCATGTTCGAGGACCGCGCGAGAGAGCTGGGCATCAACCTGGTCTGGGTGGACCACGACCTGTTCGATCCGCGCATCATCTCGCGGCAGGGCGTGCGCGACCAGATCAACCTGTACATGCGCACCGTCATGCGCGAGGAACCGCTCGATCCGACGCTGGAAGTCCTGCCGGACGACGAATCGTGGTAGAGCATAGGAGGTGACCCTGATGAAGAAATCATTGAAGATCTGCCTGAAGATCCTGGCCGTGCTCCTGATGCTGTTTACCGGCACGTTCCTGATCTACATTTTCAACCTGGACATGAAGCTGACGGCCGCGATCGAACCGTGGCTGCTGAAGCATTACGACAAAATAGAGAGAGACAGGCATCTGTGAAAAAGTTTCATTTTGCGCTTTAATGCGTAAAACGATTGTGCTACAATAGTACGCGTAAGTCGGCCGGCCCGATTTTGGACCGGCCTTTTCTTTTATCTTTTATATTTTTAACGGTATTATTGTATGGAAAGAGAAAATTTTAAATCGAGACTCGGCTTTCTGCTCGTAAGCGCGGGCTGCGCCATCGGCATCGGCAACGTGTGGAAATTCCCCTATGTGACAGGCGTGTACGGCGGCGGCATCTTCGTCTTGTTCTATCTGCTGTTCCTGGTCATCATGGGCATCCCCGTCATGACGATGGAGCTCGCGATCGGCCGCGGCAGCCGCCAGAGCATGATCAAAGGCTATCAGGCTCTCGAAAAGCCCGGCGCCAAGTGGCACATCCACGGCTGGCTGTGCATGCTGGGCAACTACATGCTGATGATGTACTACACCACCGTTTCCGGCTGGATGTTCTGCTTCTTCTGGAAGTTCCTTACCGGCGCCTTCACGGCGGGCATGTCCGCGGACGAAGTCAGCGGCGTGTTCGGCGGCATGCTGGGCGACCCCAAACTGATGTGCATCTGGATGACGGTCAACGTCATCCTGGGCTTCGCGGTCTGCGGCGGCGGCATCCAGAACGGCGTGGAGCGGGTCACGAAAGTGATGATGCTCGCGCTGCTCGGCCTGATGGTCATCCTAGGCCTCCACAGCCTGACGCTCCCCGGCGCGGGCGAAGGCATGCGCTTCTACCTGTTGCCCAGCCTTGAGAGAGCCTCTGAGATGGGCCTCGGCAAGGTCGCGACGGCAGCCATGAACCAGGCGTTCTTCACGCTGTCCCTGGGCATCGGCTCCATGGAGATCTTCGGTTCCTACATCACGAAGGAGCACTCCCTGCCCGGCGAAGCGGTGCGCATCACGCTGCTCGACACGTTCGTCGCCATCATGGCCGGCATCATCATCTTCCCGGCTTGCTTCTCGTTCGGCGTCGAGACCGGCGCGGGTCCCGGACTCATCTTCGTGACCCTGCCCAACATCTTCGTGAACATGGCCGGCGGCCGCGTCTGGGGCACGCTGTTCTTCCTGTTCATGTGCTTCGCAAGCTTCTCGACCGTCATCGCGGTCTTCGAGAATATCGCGGCGTTCTCCATCGATACGTTCGGCATGAGCCGCAAAAAGTCCGTCATCATGAACGGCATCCTGGTATGGATCCTGTCCATTCCGTGCGTGCTCGGCTACAACGTCTGGAGCAATATCCACCTGATCCGCGGCGGCGACATCCTGGACAGCGAGGACTTCATCGTTTCCAATCTGCTGCTGCCCATCGGTTCCCTGTGCTTCCTGCTGTTCTGCGTCACCAAGTGGGGCTGGGGCTTCGATAACTTCATGGCCGAGTGCAACGAAGGCAAGGGCCTGAAGTTCTCGAAGGGCCTGAAGTTCTACTTCCAGATCATCCTGCCCATCCTGATCCTGTTCCTGGTCTGGCAGGGACTGAAGTAATTTCAGAAGCAAACAAAGAACCGGCCCCCGCGAAGGGGCCGGTTTTGTAATGCTTGTTATTCGACTTCTTTAATGCCTTCCAGGATCTTTTCTCTCGACCGTCTCTTCGGGTCGATCTTGATCTGCACGCGGGTCACGAGCGAGACC
>JAFZRG010000040.1 GCA_017619985.1 Bacillota bacterium
TATAAGCTCCTCGCGTATCACAACGAACGCTACTACAACCAGGACGAGCCGGAGATCTCCGACTACGAATACGACCAGCTGAGCCTGGAACTGCGGCGCCTCGAGGCCGAGCATCCCGACTGGATGCACAAGGACAGCCTGACGCAGCGCGTGGGCGGTACCGCCCGCCGCGACCTGCGCAAGGTGCAGCACGACGTGCCGGTCATCTCGCTGCAGGACGTGTTCTCCAAGGAAGAGGTCTACGCGTTCGTGGAGAGAGTCCGCAGGGAACTGCCGGACGTGTGTTTCGTCGTCGAGAAGAAGATCGACGGCCTGACCCTCGTATTGCGCTATCGTAACGGTAAGCTGGAAGACGCGATCACCCGCGGCGACGGCGCGATCGGCGAAAGCGTGTACGAGAACGCGCTGGCCATCCGCTCCATCCCGAAGGAAGTGCCTGAAAAACTGCCGTATCTCGAGGTGCGCGGCGAAGTCTACATGTCCACGGAGAGTTTCGAGGCGATGAACGCCAGAGAGGCTGAACGCGGCGGCAAGACGTATCAGAACCGCAGGAACAGCGCGGCCGGAACGCTGCGCCAGCTCGATCCCGCGGTGGTCGCGGAGCGCCAGCTGGACATCTTCGTGTTCAACCTGGAGATCGCGGAAGGCAAGACGTTCACGGGTCACAAGGAGAGCCTGCTGTGGCTGCAGTCGCAGGGCTTCGCGATCAGCCCGCAGCTGACCGAGGCAAAGACCGCGGACGAAGTCTGGACGGCCATCGAGGACATCGGCAATACACGCTGGGAGCTGAACTACGGCATCGACGGCGCGGTCGTCAAGGTGGACGATCTCGCGCAGAGACAGGCGCTCGGCTTTACAAGCAAGGTGCCCCGCTGGGCGGTCGCGTATAAGTACCCGCCCGAGCGCAAGGAGACCGTCGTCGAGGACATCATCGTGCAGGTCGGCCGCACCGGCCGTATGACCCCGCTCGCCCTGATGAAACCCGTGCGCGTGGCGGAGACCACGGTGTCCAGGGCGACGCTCAACAACCAGGACTACATCGATGAAAAGGACGTGCGGGTGGGCGACACCATCATCATCCAGAAGGCCGGCGACATCATCCCGGAAGTGCTGGAAGTCGTGAAGGAAATGCGCCCCGAAGGCACCGTTCCGTACAGGATGCCCGCGTTCTGCCCGGTCTGCGGCGCGCCTGTGGCGAGGGAAGAGGGCGGCGACGGCGTGCACCTGTACTGCACGGGGTCTGCCTGCCCGGCCAAGGACTCCCGCAAGCTCGAGTACTTTGTGAGCAAGGACGCCATGAACGTAGACGGCTTCGGACCGGCCGCCGTGGACGCGCTCATCTCCGAAGGATATATCAGGGAGTATGCGGATATCTACAGCCTGAAGGACCACCGCGAGCGCCTGATCGAAGAGGGCATCGTCGGCAAGGAAAAGTCCGTGGACAACCTGCTGAAGGCGATCGAGGGTTCGAAGGACAACGACATCGACCGGCTCATCACAGGGCTCGGCATCCGCGGCGTGGGCAAGCAGGGCGCCAAGGTTCTGGCTTCGAACTTCCCCGACATGCAGTCCGTCATGGACGCGCCGGCGGAAGTCCTTTCGGAACTGCCCGATTTCGGCGGCATCACCGCTTCGGACATCACCGCGTTCTTCGCGGATCCGAAGAACCGCGAAGCCGTGGAAAAGCTGGCTGCTGCGGGGGTCAACATGA
The DNA here is from genome assembly GCA_017619985.1 of Bacillota bacterium. Taxonomy (GTDB): domain Bacteria; phylum Bacillota; class Clostridia; order Peptostreptococcales; family Anaerovoracaceae; genus RUG11894. Next base: position 1,712 of record JAFZRG010000040.1, read on the forward strand.
TCTCGAAAGCCGCCTCCAAGCGCAAGGATGACCGCTTCGCCGGCATGACGTTCGTGCTCACCGGAACGCTGCCGACGCTCAAGCGCGACGAGGCGCAGGCCATCATCGAATCGTTCGGCGGCAAGGCCGCGGGCAGCGTCTCGAAGAAGACGACGTACGTGCTGGCGGGCGAAGCCGCGGGCAGCAAGCTCACGAAGGCGCAGGAACTGGGCATCCCCGTCATCGACGAGGACGCGTTCCTGGAGATGACGAAATAAAAAGACGGGCTTGCCAAACGGTGCCCGCTTCAGTATAATAATCAAGCATCGAACCGCGCCGGGAGACCGGCCGGGCCCTGCGCAAGAGACACCTGTGAACCTGGTCAGGACCGGAAGGTAGCAGCCATAAGCGGATCCGTCTCTGTGCCGCAGATCAGTCTGGCCGGTCTCCCGGCGCGGTCCGTTTTTTGTGTCTTTACGGAACCTCTCCGGGTCATTAAAATGAAGGCAGGAGGACACGACATGGAACACATGATCTTTATATCCTACTCAAGCAAAGACGAGGCCCTGGCGCAGCTGATCTGCCACCGGCTGAACGAGGCCGGCTACAGCAGCTGGTTCGCACCGAAAGACATTCGGCATGCGGATTGGGCCGGAGAGATCATAGAAGGTCTCCGCCGCTCGGACGTGTGCGTGGTCATCGCGGGAGAGAACTCGTTCGCTTCGGGAGAAGTGTTCAAGGAAGTCGCCGCGGCGACGGACTGGTGCGAATACATCATCCCCTTTAAGGTGGACAGAAGCGAACTGCCCTACAAGTTCGAGTATCATCTGGCGCCGTGCCACTGGCTGGACGCCTCCTCGCCGCCGATCGAGAAACGTATCGAGGAACTCCTGCAGCGGATCGGCCACCTGTCCGAGGAGGACGCGGTCTACCGGAACGCGCGCAGGCTGAAGCTGATCGACCACATGGTCTGGCCCCGCCCGAACTTTCTGGGCCGCGAAGCGGAACTGGCGGAGATCGCGCAGCGGCTGCCCGAAGAGGGCACTCTGTTCCTGCGCGGCATGGGCGGCATCGGCAAGTCCGAGATCGCCAAATCGTATGCGGCAAAATATCATGACCGCTACGACAGTGTCGTTTTCCTGGGATACGAGGGAAGCATCTTCGATCTCGTCAGCGGGGACAGCCTGCGGATCGAGAATCTGCCGCCGCGTGACCTGAACAGCGAAACGGAAGAGCAGTTCTTTGACCGCAAGATGGAGGCGCTCCGCAGGATCGTCACGGACCGGACGCTGCTCATTCTGGACAACTACGACGTGGACGGCGATCCTCATTTCGCGGACCTGGCCAATACGGACGCGCATCTGCTGGTGACGACCCGCAACGAACACGAAGACTACCCGGTGATGCATATCGGCCCCATCGCGGATTTCGATACTGTGCGGACGCTGTTCGTCTCTTCCTGGGGGAAGACGCCCAAGCCGGAGGATATTCCGGTCATCGACGGGATGATCCGCCTGGTGGGCTGCCATACGTTCGCGGTCGAGCTCATCGCCAGACAGATGAAGGCCAGCCACCGCAGTCCATCACAGATGAACGCATTGCTGCAGAGCGGCGGCCTGCAGACGAACCTGAAAGAGAAAGTCAAACGGGAGGGCAGCGACATCCAGGGTTCGGCCTATGAATTCATCTCCCGCCTGTTCGCTTTTTCCGGCCTTTCCGCGGAGAGCGAACAGATCCTGTGCTGGATGACCTTTGTGCCGTATACCGGCATCGATGCAGGGCTGTTCTACGACATCTGCCGGCTGGATTCCTTCGACACGGTCAACGATCTGGCCGCCCACAGCTGGCTGCAGCTGGATGAGGATACGGATATCCTGAGCATGCATCCGGTGGTCGCGGACGTCGTGAGCGAGCAGCTGCATCCTACCGTGGAGACAGGGAAGACCTATATCGCAGGCCTGTGGCGCGAAGTCGGGAGCCTGTGGTTCAACGACCTGGAGGAAAGGGCAAGGCTCTGGCCGCTCTATGCCAAACTCATCCGCGATCATTTCGACCCCATCCCCGAGCTTTGGACGGAATTCGCCTACCTGGAGAACAACGCCTGGATCTGCGGCAGATACGCGCTCTCCATCGAGACGGGTCACCGCTTCCTGGAATACACAAAAGAGAACTTTCCGCAGGACTACGAAAAGATCGGGATCGCGGCGAACTATCTCGGCGGCTGTTATCACAACAGCGGGGACGATATCCACGCGGCGCCGTATTACGAAGAGGGACTGGAGTGCCAGAAAAAGGCGATCAGGGAAGACAGTGACCCTGCCCAGTGGGACCAGCTTGCCAACGCGTATCAGAAGGTGGGACGCTGCGCGTATCTGGCGGGAGACTACGAAAAAGCAAAGACCTGTTTCGAAGAGTCCATGCGGATCGGCAGCGAAAAGTTCGGGAAGCAGGGGTATTTCTGCAATGCTTTCCTGGAGATGGGCTGCATGTATCTGAGGATGGAGGACTACGAAAACGCTCTGAAATATCTGGAAGAGAGCCAGAGACTTTACGTCGCGAAGTCCGGACCGGACAACCCCAACAGCGCTGCCGCCCTGATGAACATCGGCAAGTGCTGGATGCGTCTGGGGGACTATGCCGGCGCGAAGCGTGCGCTGGATGAATCCCTGCGGCTCAATATCCGCTTCAACGGCAATCAGAGCCGCCAGACGTTCTGGTCCAAAGAGGCCCTGGGCGATCTGGCCATGCTGGAAGGAAAGCCGGACGAGGCCAGACGCCTTTACGAGGAGATCGAAGTGGAGATGGAGCAGTGCTTCGGAGAACAGAACCCGGACCTGCTGGCGATGCGGGAGAAACTCAGCTGCCTGGAAAACGCATAAGGTTCAGACAGAAAAGAAGAACTCCGGACAGCCTGTCCGGAGTTCTTTTGATATGCATTTCAGGATACTAGTCGAGATTCACGTCGATCGCGAACAGGCCGCCCGCGCCGCCGGAATACATGTAGAGGATATTGTCATCCGGCTTGAACTTGCCTTCCTTCGCCATCTTGATCAGGCCGCCGAACGCCTTGCCGGTGTAGACCGGGTCGAGGAACAGGCCTTCGTTCTCCGCCATCATGCGGATCGCCGCGTTGCCTTCGGGAGAGGGGATCGCGTAGCCGTCGCCGCATACGTCCACGAGATGGACGTCGTCCACGGTCGGTACGAAATCGAGCTCCATCAGTTCCGCCAGGCCCTTCATGATGTTCGTCGTGATCTCTTCGAACGGGTCGGTGTCGACCATCATGCCGATGACCTTCGTCTCGGGCATGAACAGCTTCGCGCCCATTGCGACGCCCGCGTGGGTGCCGCCGCTGCCTTCGGCGCAGACGATGTAGTCGAACTTCATGTCTGTCTGCTCGCTGATCTCCTTGACGCAGTTGACGTAGCCCAGCGCGCCGAGCGCGTTGGATCCGCCGGTCGGGATCTTGTAATAGACCTTGCCGCTCTCCTGGCCGACGCGGTCCATTTCCTTGTAGACTTCCTGAGAATCGCCGGTGTCCAGGAAACGGACGTCCGTGTTCATCAGGTATTCGAGCAGGATGTTGCCCTTGCGGTCGGTGACGCCGCGCTTCTTCAGGATGAGGATCGGGGTCATGCCGAGCTTCTTGCAGCAGGCCGCGGTCAGCATCGCGTGGTTCGACTGCGCGCCGCCGGTCGTGAACACGATCTCAGCGCCCTTGTTCTTGGCGTCAGCCAGCAGGAACTCGAGCTTGCGGACCTTGTTGCCGCCGAGGCCGATGCCGGTCATGTCGTCTCTCTTGATGTAGACGTTCGTGCCCAGGATGCGGCTGATGTTCTCCAGCTTCTGGATCGGAGTCGGCAGTACGCCCAGGCGGATGCGGGGGAAATCTTCTATTCTCTTCATAGGAACGCTCCTTTCTGAACTCTCTCTTAATATTATCATAAATCGAAAGGAGCAGAATGCCGAATTTCAAAATATGAAAGAAGTACTATTCTCCTTCGACAAGCGCCATGTAGACATTCGCGGTGCGCTCAACACCCTCGTCGTCGAAATCAAATACTGATGTGTGGTTTGAAGGATGATCGTAGCCGAAACTGCAGTAAAAGAAGCAGCCGGGCACAGCTTTCAGGAAGTGACCCACATCTTCGCTGCCCCTGCGCGGTACTGGCACCTCGTAAAACGGATAACCGCAGGCAGCGACCGCTTTTTTTACCTTTTCTGTACACGCATCGTCGTTATAGACCATCGGGAATTCGTCCTGATACGTAAAAGCGACTTGCAGATTATCTGCTTCTGCCAGTTCCTTCGCCTTCGCTTCCAGCATGGTCTGCAGCTCTTCCAGTTCCGCTTCGTCTTCGGCACGGATCGTCATCTGCAGTTTGCCGATGCCTGCGCTCACGCCAAAAGCGTTCTCTGTGCCGATCCCCAGGTGGATGATAGTCGCTAGAACGAGTCTTTTGAATTTCGGATCCTGCAGCACGGTATGGCTGTATTCCGCCAAGGCACAAAGGGCGATCGTTGGGTTTTTGCCGTCTTCCGGGCTTCCTGCATGAGCGGGATTCCCGGTCATGGAAACGGTCATGCCCTTGCTCGCGCACTGCAGAATGCCTTTCCTTGTAGCGATCGAGAACGGATAACTCTTTCCGCGTCCATGCACCGAGAAGATCTGTTGTACATGGTTGTTCGTGATGAAATCCAGACAGGATCTGGCGCCGGTTCCGTTCTCCTCAGCCGGTTGGAAGACGCAGAACACGTCACGGTCAGCACCATAGCGGTCGACGGAAAGGATGAGCCCCGCCAGGGCTGCCGTATGTCCGTCATGACCGCAGGTGTGGGCTTTTCCCGGGATCCGGGAACGCCAGGGCTGATCGACCAGATCCTGCATTGGAAGCGCGTCGCAATCGCCTCGAAAGGCCATGTTCGGCTTTTTGGGGTTGGGGCTGCGGTAGGCGCACCAAACGTAATGACCGGCATCATGGATCTCAATGTTTTTCGTATTCTTTTTCAGAAATGCCATGATGCGTTCGAGTGTCGGCCGTTCCTCGTTCGAGAGATCCGGATACATATGGATTTCGTGACGCAGGGCTATGCATTTTTCGAAAAGATCGCGGTCCATAGATTTCCTCCGGTGTTTATGCAAATAACTTGGTAGCTACAATCAGAATGAGGGGAAGAGTGATCAACGATAACACTGCAGACTGACAGATACAGACTGAGGCCCGATGATAATCTCCGCCTGCACGTTTCGCGTAGATCGCCACATTGATCCCCACTGGACAACTTGCTGCGATCAGCAACGCAAGCTTAAAATCCATTCCGATGTTCGGAATCAAAGCCAGAACTGCCAGGGTAGCCGCGGGAATTATCAAAAGCCTCGCGATGCTCACAGGATAGATCGACGGATTGCGGAAGAGTTCCGTAAACGGAACTTCCGCAAGATAATAACCGAGAACGATCATCGAAAGGGGCGTATTGCATTTTGTAATACCGGTGATGCAGCTGTTCAGCGTGCTCGGAAGCTGTATCGGAAGAAGATAAACGACGACCCCGATCATCAACGATATGACAAGAGGGTTTTTAAGGATCGTAGTCAGTTTGGTCTTTGTTTTCGGCAGCAGAAGGGGCATGCCGTACGTCCATTGAAGGATGTTCTGCAATGAGACGTAAGCTGCGATCAGAAAAATCGCATCGGATCCCAGGATCGAAGAGATCAGAGGGACCCCCGTAAAGCCGGCTTGGGAAAAGCAGGAGGAAAAATTATCGATCGGCCTTTTCCGGAAAAGTAAATAAGACAGTACCATAGACAGTCCGAGAAGAGCTATCGCCAGCACAAAGGAAATGGCAAGCTGAAATGTTGCTTCAGCCGTTGTTTCCCGGAAAAAAGATGAAATAATGACGCAGGGCAAGATGACGTAAACACGAAGCGTCGAGAAGGCGGAACACCCTTCCTGTGAGATCATTTTTCTGCGCTGCAGAATATAGCCGATCATACAGTATATGACCATGATGATAAGCTGCTTGATAAGAATCATGACGTTATCCATTCTTCTCTCCTCCTGGTACCAATCTAACAAAGGGGTATTATGATGTCAAAGCAGAGCTGCAGGTGAAAAACCTATGAAAATCAACAACCTATAATGTTTTATTATGAATAAAGGTTGCTTTTTAGCATATTTCACGCTACACTGAAAAAAGAAGGGCTCATACCCATAATAAAGTTGAATGGGTCTAGGAGTTACAATGAAGATAAGTGATCTGGAGTTATTTCAGGCCGTTGTAAAACAAGGATCGCTGACGGCCGCCGCAAAAGAGGTCCATATCTCACAGCCTGCCGCCAGCAATGCGATCAAGACGATGGAGAACGAACTGGGTATTATCCTTCTGGATCGTGCTTCGGGTCAACGGACACCGCTTGGGCTGACAGAGGCCGGTTCCATTTTTTCCACCTACTGCAATGATGCGCTGATCCGGTATCATCACATGCAGGCGTCTTTGGCGCAGGCCGGAGGCGAATCGCTGTCTTTGTCTGTCTGCGTCACCCCTACGGTCGGCGCATCCGTCATGCCGGCATTCATGCAGTATTTCGCCCAGGCTTATCCGGGAATTACCTGTACTGTCCGAACCACGGTAGATGTTCTTACTCACCCGGAGCAGTTGCTGCATAGCGGCAATTGCGATCTGATCATCACTCCCTCTGCACCGAAAAACAGCACATTGGAAACGAAGGTCTTTTTCCGTGACGCAATCATCCCGGTGGTGGCAGCTTCCTATGGAGCAAAGGCAAAACTGTCGCTGAAAGAACTGTGCGCCATGCCGATCGTCGCCAGACCGGAACAGAGTCTGAATATGCAGGCAGTGATAAAAGCTTTAAAAAAGCATCATATCCCGTATGATTCGCTTTCTATCGCCATGCAGGTGAACGGAGATTCGGATGTTTTGACCGTTGTGCGCTCCGGAGCTGGCGTCGGTTTTGTTACGCGTTCCATCTATGAAACGAGCGGATTGAAGGACGTCGTTATTCCATTGGAAGTGGAAGGATTTACGATCGAAAGGTATCTGTATCTGGTACAGAGGTGCAATGAGGCGCCGTCTTACGCCATAGATACTTTCTGCAAGTTTGCGGACAGTTCTCTTTGGCGCGGCGGGTTCGGCTTTCAGACACAGATATGACCGATTATGGTATAATACAGTATTAGATCATTACGAAAAACGAGGACGCTATGTACCAGGCTCTATACCGCAGTTTCCGGCCCGAGACGTTCGACACGCTGCTCGGCCAGGAACACATCGAGAAAATACTGAAAAACCAGCTCGCGACGGGCACGACGGGCCACGCGTATCTGTTCTGCGGGACCCGCGGAACAGGCAAAACGACCACGGCGCGCCTGCTCGCAAAGGCCCTGAACTGCACCGCGGAATCGGGCGAAAAACCCTGCGGGGAATGCCCGAGCTGCAAGGCCATCGCGGAGGGCAATTTCGTGGACGTCATGGAGATCGACGCGGCGTCGAACCGCGGCGTGGACGACATCCGCGAGCTGCGCGAGACCGTGTACTTTCCGCCCATCCAGGGCAAATACAAGGTCTACATCATCGATGA
>JAFZRG010000041.1 GCA_017619985.1 Bacillota bacterium
GGTGCCTCTCGTAGACGTCATCCTGTCGGAAAAGCACGGGATCTACTATGACAGCGCTCCGAAGACGTGGAGCAATATGGTCCAGATCCCCTCCAAAAGCCGCGTCCTCATCTATGAAGAAGCGGAATCCTGCTTCCTGGGATATTCCGGCGAAGTGAAGGATTACAACAGCAAGACAGTGCTGAAGGTCGACGAGCGGGTCTCGATCTATCATCTCTGGTATGACCAGAATTATATGCTGCATCAAGATCTGCTCTATGAAGGGATCCTGAAGGACTGGGATCCGACTCTGATCGAGGATTAAAAGAGAAAGGAGGCCCTTAGGGCGATGAAAATAAAATACAAACGGCCCGCGAGGGCTTTGCTGGCGGTGCTGCTCCTGCTCGCGCTGGCGGGCGGAAACGTCTTCGCTATCAATACGACTTATAACGGCTATCTGGACCCGGTCACGGGCCTGCCGCTCGACAGTTCGACGGATTATACAGGCGCGGACTCCAGCCGGGCGATCGTCAAGGACAATGTCTATTACGACTGGAACCTGCACTGTTTCGTGTATCCCATCGCGGGTACGCTGGGAGAGATCTACACCGACGCGGCCGACGGCATGATCCTGGGCGATCCGGTCTCGATCAGCGCCACGGATGACGTTTCGTTCAGCGTTTACCGCGACGGCGAAGAAGTGACGGGGGATCTCTCTAACCTGAACCAGCCCGGCAGCTATGTGGTCAGCCTGAAGCAGGCGGGCAACAACAGGCGCATGTTCGCCTTTACCCTGGTGGGCAGCCGGACGAACGGGATCCACACGTTCCGCGCGCCGGACGGCTTCTACATCTCCGACGTCGTCAAGGACGAGGAAACGCTCTATACGGACCGCTATTCCCTGGATATGGAGCTTGAAGGCGACTATACGGTTCAATACACGTGCATGTCCACGGATATCTCCTATGAGCTGTCCACGACGATAGACCGCACGCCTCCGACGCTCAGTTTCAAGGGCAAGATGGACGAAAACAACCGCATGCGCAGCGCGCTGCTCTTCGAAGGGCTGGAGCGCGGAGACACCATCTATCTTCTGCGCAACGGCGAGCAGGTGCAGCCCGTGCTGAACGGGGACGGCACCGGCGCCATATACGACAGCGGCAACTACATCATGCGTGTGTACGATGCCGCGGGCAATATGACGGAATACACTTTTACCATACTCATGTACTTCAATGCCAGCAGCCTCGCGTTCTTTGCTCTGGTGCTGGCGGTGATCATCGCGGTCATCGTTTACGTCCTGCGCAAGCGCAGGAAGCTGAAGATCGGGTAACGGGATCATGAGAACTTTACGCAATGAAAGGCAGGTGAGCAGGTTTGCTGGATACCCTGTGGAGTAACATAAGCGATTTTCTTGGCAGTACGCTGAGCTCCATTCTGGAAGCCGTCCTGAACGCCACCATTTTCAAACTCTGCTATATCATCGAGGCTGCGCTGTGCAAGATGATCTACATCTTCTCGCAGCTGTTCGAGGTGTTCGCAGGCGTCGAACGTGCTTCCTACGACGGAAAGCACGATTTCCTGATGAATATCTTCTTCTCGAACAAGGCCATCAACAACGTGTATTGGGCCATGGCTCTGATCGGGATCGCGCTTACGATCGGATTCACGGTCTGGGCGGTCGTCAAGAAGCTGTTCGACATGTCGGGCAAGATGCAGGCGTCCTACGGGCAGATCCTGACCGCCGCGGTGCGCAGCATCTTCCTGATACTCGGTATGTCGTTCATCATGAACGTCGTCATCACCTCGACGAACGTCCTGATGCAGCAGATCACGTATATCTTCAACGACGCCTATCATCTGGACCAGCCCGTGACCCGCAAATTCAGCGAGGAAGAATACGCGGCGATGGGAAGGATCCTGGCCACCATAGGAAACTATTCCATGGTGCCCAACAGCAACAACCGCTACAACCTCAATCTCTGCTACAACGACATCCGGGACGACCTGTATTACCTGGAGCAGCAGGGCGTATTCGATTACAGCTATTACGAAACGGATAAGAACGGAAACGAGATCCAGACGTGGCAGTCCGTCATCGCGAAGATCGCGAAGGCGGGCACGCTGACGCAGGACGTAAAGGTCGACGTGTACAACGAGGGCGTGGCATCCAGCATCCAGGAGGCCATGAATTACCTGCAGAACAACAACGTACTGGTCGCGAAGGAGAAGGTCTCCCGCAATTTCGTATCGGACAACAAGATGAATCTGGACCGCCTGGTCTTCCTCGTGGGAACCATGCATGCGGCGAAGAATCCCTCGTATAACGAGAATCCATCACTGGACGACGCGCTGCGCGGTCCGTACTTCTACGACCAGGGCGGCAATATCTACGATTTCGATCAGGTGAGCGACGACTTCGACATCGGATTCAAGATGGACTACATCGTCGCCTGGATCGCGGCGGTCGCCATGATCTTCGACCTCGTCGTCATCCTGATGAACTGCGTGGCGAGGCTGTTCAACATGATGTTCCTGTACATCATCGCGCCGCCCGTCATCGCGGCGTCACCGCTGGACGGCGGCGGCAAGTTCAAGCAGTGGACGACTGCGTTCCTCGTGCAGTCCCTGAGCGTGTTCGGCACCGTCATCGCGATGCGTCTGCTGATGATCTATCTGCCCATCGTCATCAACCCGAAACTCGTGCTCTTCGAGAGCAACAACCTGAATATGTTCGCCAAGTTCGTCCTGGTCTTCGGCGGTTTCGAAGCGGCCAAGAAATCCACGGCGCTGCTCACCGGTATCCTGGCAGACAGCGCAGGCTGGCAGGCCATTCAGGCGGGCGACATGTCCAGCAGCGCTTCCATGGCCATCGGCAAGGCCGTAGGCGTAGGCAAGGCGATCGGCGGCAAGGCGCTCGGCGCAGGCAAGGCAGTCGGCGGCTTCGCGCTGAAGCCCGCAACGAACCTGGCCAAGCGGCCGTTCAAGGCGGTCGGCGAGGCCTGGAGCAAACTGGGTACCGGCGGCAGGCAGAACCGCGAGGAGGAATCCATCAAGAACCGCATCTCGCAGGCAAAGGCAGACGAAAAATATCTGGACTCGCATCCGGATGACCGCAAGTATCTGCAGCCGGGCTCCGGCGGCGGCAGCCAGCCGAGGCCGCAGAATCCGCAGCCGGCCAATCCGCAGCCGCAGAACCCGCAGAACCAGCAGAATCCGCAGCCGCAGAACCAGAATCCGCAGCAAAACCAGAATCCGCAGCCGGGCAACGGCAATCAGCCCGGAAACGGGCCGGCTCAGCCGCCACCGCTGCCGCAGAGATACGCCAACGACGCACCGGCGGAAAACGCGGGCGCCGACAGATACAGACAGCAGCACGGCATGGGCCTGCAGCAGGACGAACAGCCCAAACCGAAAGCAAAGGAAGAGCCTCTGCCCAGCAGAAACAGACCTTCGTTATAGGCAGTCAGAATTAGGATCACAGCATTATGCAAAGACTGATACCCGGAAAAACCAAAGTTCATATCGAGCTGTTCCGCGGCGTAACGATCGGCGACGTCATCGTCGGCGCTATCGCCGTGGCGATGCTCATCTTTGTGCTGATCTCGAATCTGCCCGGAAGACTGTATTTCTGCCTGGGGATCATCGTTCTCGCGGCGCTGCTTCTCGTGCGTCTGGACGATCAGCCCAATTACATCTTTCTGCTGCATATCCTGAGCTTCTTCGGATATAAGCGCAGATTCGCCCGCAATTTCAGCGACGCGTTCCTGTACGACATCCGCGAGCGGGGCGAACACGACGCCGTGATGGATCAGATCTTCGGCGCGGATTCCGAGAAGCCGATGAGCCGCGCGGAAAAGAAGCGCCAGAAGAAGGCCATGAAGGAACAGGCTCTGGCGGAGCTTCCCGCGCCTACGGTGGAGAACGAGGACGGCGAAGAGGTCGTCCTGACGGAAAAGCAGAGGAAGCAGCTCCGCAAGGAAGAGGACAGAAAGCTCAAGAGCAAGGATACGCCCGAAGAGGAGAAGGAAGCCATCCGGGCCAGACAGAAGGAGCGCAGCCTGGAATCCGCCCGCAGAATGGCGGAATACAAGGAAAAGACCGTCGACCGCGAGACCATGTCCGAGATCATCGCCTTTACGGGGATCAAAGACGGCTTTATCGAATACCTCGGCGGCAAGTACTACGGCGCCGTTCTTCAGATCGATCCCGTGGAATTCCGCTTCTTCTCCGAACACCGCCGGACGAACGCCATCGAAGCGTGCTTCGGCCGCGTGCTGCGTTCGCTGCATGCGGGCTATTCCGCCAACATCGTCAAGCTGGAACAGCCCATCATGTACGACCGCTATCTGGCGAAGGAATACGGCAAGCTGGAAGATCTCTCCACGAGCTATGAGAACGGCGTGCTGACGGAAGAGGAACTGAAGTCCCGCGTCGAGATCGAATACGACCGCATCAACGAGCTGATCAGCCTGTCGACCGACAAGCGCGTCATAACGGACTTCTATTACCTGGTGCTGTTCGAGAGCGACAAGCGCCAGCTGGAGAATCAGATCTTCGAAGCGCAGCAGCTGCTGCAGAGCGGAGAACTCACGGTCCACCGCCTCGACGACAAAGGCCTGGCGGTCTTCCTGAAATACAGCAACCAGATCGACTTCGACGAACGCGACGTCGAGAACGTCCGTCCGGAGGACTATTATCTGTGGGCGCAGCCCCAGACTGTGGACATCTTCCCCAGAAAGGTGATGGTCAACCGCATCATCACCCACAATTTCCGGGTCGTCGGCTATCCGTCCACGGTGAACGACGCCTGGCTTGCGGGGGTCATGAGCTACCCGGCGACGAAGGTCATCGTCAAGTGCCGGCCCATGGACCGCAGCAAATCCATCCGCAACATCGACCGCTCGCTGCAGGAACTGCGCGGGCAGTGGAGCTCCACCGGCGTGGACTCCAGACGGATGGAACTCGAGGCGCACATCGAGACCCTGCAGGAGCTCCTGCTGACCCTGCAGAACGACGCCGAGTCCCTGCTGGAGGTCAACATCTACGTGACGGCTTACGACATCGTGGCCACGCGCAACAACTACAATATCGTGCAGCCGCCTCTGAGCCAGCGGTCCACCATCAACGAACTGAAGAAGAACGTGCGCCGCAGCTGGCAGGAGAGCAGCTTCCGCCTGAACAACATGGACTTCGACCAGGTGCAGGCTTTCATCGGCTCCCAGGTGAGCGCGCTCGATCCTATGGCCAAGGAAGGACGCGGCATCTCGAGCAACACCGTGGCTGCCTGCTTCCCCTGGATCTTCGCCAACGTATCCGACGAAGGCGGCATCAAGATGGGCGAGAGCGAAGGCATCCCCGTGTTCATCGATTTCTTCCGCAGGGATTCCGAACGCGTGAACTCCAACATGGTCATCGTCGGCAAGTCCGGTTCCGGTAAGTCCTA
>JAFZRG010000042.1 GCA_017619985.1 Bacillota bacterium
CGCCGTCGCGCGCACCGCGTCCTTGTAGCGGGCAAGCAAAACGTCGGTCGCGTCGGCGTTGCCGCCCGCGGCCAGAGCTGCCAGGTCGATATCGCTCTTCTTTTCGTACTTGCCCATCGTTTCCCTATTTCCTCGCGTAGCGCCGGATGCGGTACGTCAATCCGTTTTCTGTCACGGGTCTTCCCTCGGACGTGACCCTCCAAGCCGCGTCATTCCGGAATTCCGGGAAATGCGCGTCCGCGTCTTCCGCTTCCGCATCCACCTCCGTCAGCACCAGTTCGCTGCAGTAAGGCAGCAGCTGCGTGTAGATCTGTTCCCCGCCGCACACGGCGATATTGCGCGGGTCAGCCGGCAAAGGTGCGCCTTGCGGCAGATCCAGAAAATCCATCAGTTCCGGCACGTCCGTAAACACGCCGAACAGCCATTTCTTTCCCTTCTTTTCGCGCACCCAAAGGCCCGGTTCCATGGAGCGGCTCAGCACCAGCGTGTGGCGCCCGGGCAGAGGCTTTCCGCCCGGCATGGACTCGAGGGTCTTTCTGCCCATGATCACGACGCCGCCCAGGGTCTCGGCCTTGAAATGCGCCAGATCCGAAGGCAGGCGGAACAGAAGAGCTCCGTCCTTTCCGATGGCCAGGTTTTTATCCACGACCGCGATCGCCTTCATCCTCTACTCCTTCGCCAGCGTTCTCTGGCGGTCCACTTCGTACAGCAGAATCGCCGCCGCGTTGGACGCGTTCAGCGAATTCACACGGCCCTTCATCGGGATGGATACGATATAGTCAGCCTTATTGCGGACGGTCTGGGACACGCCCTGCCCCTCGCCGCCGATGACCAGCGCCAAGGGCCCGGTCAGCTGCGCGTCGGAATAGTTCTCGCCGTCCATGTCGACGGCCGCGATCCAGACGCCTCTCTCCTTGAGTTTATCGACGCACTGGCCGAGGTTGGTCACCTTGACCACAGGCACGTATTCGATCGCTCCCGCGCTGGCCTTCGCCACGGTCTCGGTGAGGCCGACGGCTCTTCTCGCGGGGATGACCACGCCGTGGGCGCCTGCTCCGTCGCAGCTCCTTAAGACCGCGCCTAGGTTGTGCGGGTCTTCCAGACCGTCCAGCAGCACGATGAGCGGGTCTTCGCCGCGGTCAGCCGCAGCGTCGAAGATGTCGTCCAGATCCGCGTAGTCCTTCGCCGCAACGTAAGCCGCCACGCCCTGATGAGGCCGGCCGGGGCACAGCTTGTCCAGGGCGATCTTATCCACGTACTGCAGCGTCAGGCCGTTTTCGCGCGCCATGGAGGCGATCTTCTTCGCGGAGCCTTCCGCGTCTTTCTGCATCAGGATCTTGTCGATGCTGCGGCCGGACTTGATCGCTTCGGTCACGGGGTTGCGGCCGATGATCAGATTCGGGTTCAGCTCGGGCTCGGCGAGCTGGCGGGTCTGCGTACGGGCCGCCGCGGCTCTTGCAGTCCTTCCGCTCTGTCCGCCCTTCGCTGCGCCTGCCGGTTTCGCCGCGCGCATGCCGCTCCCTCTGGACGGTTTGGGGCTGCTGTCCCTCTGCAGCCTGCCGTCGCGCCCGACGGAGTGGTTGCTGCGCTTGTTCTTGCCGTCCTTATTCACTTTCTCCCACAGCCTGGGGTTATCTCTCTTGCTCATATCACACCGCCACGGGGATCTTCTTCACCTGCGGACCCGCCTGGTAATCCTCGATCACGAAATCGTCCAGCGTAAAGTCGTAGAAGTTCTTCACGTCCGGGTTCATCTTAAATTTCGGTGCCGGATACTGCGGCCGCTCGATCAGCTCGCGCACGATGGGTTCGTGCCGGTCGTAGATGTGCGCGTCGGAGATCATGTGCACCAGTTCGCCGGGCACGAGTCCGCTCACCTGCGCGAACATGTGCACGAGCACCGCGTATTGCGCGACGTTCCAGTTGTTCGCCACGAGCACGTCCTGCGACCGCTGGTTGAGGATCGCGTTCAGCTTGTTGCCGGTCACATTGAACGTCATGGAATAGGCGCACGGTTCAAGGCCCATCTCCGAAAGATCCGCGAAATTGTAGATATTCGTCATGATGCGGCGGCTGTAAGGCGCGTTCTTCAGCTGCCACAGCACGTTGTCCACCTGGTCCATCACGCCCTGCGAAAACTTATATTTCACGCCGAGCTGATAGCCGTAGGCCTTGCCGATCGTGCCGTCTTCGCCCGCCCAGGCGTCCCAGATGTGGCTGTGCAGTTCGCTCACTCTGTTGGATTTCTTCTGCCAGATCCACAGGATCTCATCGATCGCGTTCTTCATGGGCGTCGGCCGCAGCGTGAGCGCGGGAAACTCTTCGGACAGATCGTAGCGGTTGCAGACGCCGAAGATCTTGCGGGTGTGGGCGGGAGCGCCGTCGTCGGCCCATTTGGCCCGGACGACCTGCCCTTCCGTCGAATATCCGTTCTCCAGGATATCCTTGCACATATTCACGAAAATACCATCTGCTTTACTCATGGGACCCTCCTTGGGGAGCCGCGTAGCGGCGGTACATGATGACGAGGAATACCGAAATGCCCAGACACACGCAGGCGTCCAGCAGCCAGCAGCTCCTGAAACTGAGGACGCCCAGCATGGCGCCGTACAGCGTCGGGCTGATCGTCTTGCCGGCCGCGATGCAGGTCTCGAGCGCTGACTGGAAGCGCGCGACGTGCGTGGCGGGCGAATTGGCCGCGATAAAGGCCGCGGAACCTGTATTGATCATGATCTCGCCCATGGTCCAGATCGCCGTGGCGATGAAGAACAGGGCGACGCTCTTCGAGAAGCCGTTCATCACGAAGCCGAGCGCGTAAAAGCACAGGGCGATGCTCATGTTCCGGAACTGGTGCTGCTTCTTCGTGAAGCTGACGATGAGGGGCGTCAGCAGGATCACGACGAGGCCGTTCACCGTCCAGATGAGCCCGGAATAGCGGCTGCCGTCTTCGGAACCGAACAGCGACGACAGCTGCAGCGGCAGGTCGAAGTTCAGCATCTGGTAGCACATGCTGATCACGAGCATGGCGCAGATGAAGATGAACAGCAGTTTGCGCTCCATCAGGAGCCTGATCGTGCTCTCCTTCTTGCCTCCGTCCGCGGAACGCGCCAGCGCGCCCTGGGACGGGTCATAATGGTCTTCCGTCAGGAAGAGGAGCACCAGGACGGCCAGCACGCAGATGACCGTGCCCAGCAGGAACATGCCCTTCAGGTGGTGATAGAACAGCAGGCCGCCCACGGCGGGACCCACCGCGAAGCCCACGTTCTGCACCAGGTACATCAGAGAAAAGCTCTCCGTGCTCTTCTCGGGCCTGCACACGTCCGCGACCATGGCGGAGATGACCGGGAACAGGCCGTAGCCTGCGCCGAAACCGATCACGACGGGCCAGATCACCATGCGGCTGCGGCAGACGAAGACCGACCACAGCTGAGTGATGCCCACGATCACCATGATGCCGATGGCGACCGTCCTTCTCGGCAGTTTATCGGCGATCTGCCCGCACAGCACGGTGCCCACGATGCAGGCCGCGTAGCTGACGCTGATCCAGAAACCGGATTCCAGGGAGCTCATGCCGAGCACGTCCTGGAACAAAAGCGGGGTCAGGAAGGAAGCCATGAAGCTGATGGCCCCCAGCACCCTTACGAGACACAGGATATAGACTTGCTTTCCCAAACCTGCGAAATTGTCCAGATAATGCAATTAGATCGCCTCTCCTCTTGCTTTCTTTTTCATTTCGCCTTTATAGATGAACCAGCAGTATACCGCCATGATGATGCAGGTGACCGCGTTGATCGTCCAGACCTGACGGTAATTCAAAGTTGTGAGCAAGGCTCCGAAGATGAGCGGACCCACGCCTCTGCCGACGGAACGCGCCATGTCGTACTGCGACTGGAAGCGCGCCACGTGGCTGGCCGGGCTGTGCTGCGCGATGAACACGCCCGCGCCGGTCGAGATCAGGATCTCGCCGATGGACCAGATGACCACGGACACGAAGTACAGCGGCAGCGCCTTGATGTAGCCGTAGGCACCGAAACCGATGCAGTACAGCAGGCAACCGAACGCCATGCAGTTGAACTGGTGATGGGTCTTCGTATATTTCATGATGATGGGCGTTCCGAACACGACCATCAGGGCGTTGACCGTCCAGATGCGGCCCGCGTACGTACCGCCCGCCCCCAGACCGAACGCGTCCTTGAACTGCAGCGGCAGGATGAACGCGATGGCAGCGTAGACCGTCGTCGCGATGGCCAGCGTGACGATGAAGATCAGCAGGATCTTCGTGCGCAGCAGCATCTGCAGCGTTCCGACGTGCAGTTCGCTCTCCGGTTCATCCTGCGAAAAACGATCCGCATCCTTCGCCCGTTTCGCCGCGAGGCGTTCCTCCTTCGTCGGCACCTTGTAGACTTCTTCCGTGCAGCTGAACAGGATGACTGCTCCCAGCAGGAACATGCCGCACTGGATGCGGTAGACCCAGGGCAGATGGTTTGCCAGCAGCGCGCCGCCCAGCGCGGGACCCACGGCAAACCCGAGGTTGTGGCACAGGTACAGCAATGAGAAGCATTCCGCGCTCTTCTCTCCTTTGGCGCTGTCCGCGATCATGGCCGACACGATCGGGTAGCAGCCGCTGCCGAAGAACATCGCTACGATGGTAAGAGGCACGATCCAGATCGTGGTGCAGAAGAACGACGCGACGTACCAGATGATGCAGGTGATCACCGTAAAGCCCAGATAGACCCTTTTCCGCCCGTAAAAGTCCGCCGCCTTGCCGCCCACGATGGCGCCGGCGACGTTGGCCGCCGCGTACAGCATGGCCACGATGCCCGCCTGGCTGGTGGTAAGGCCCACCATGCCTGTCAGGATCAGGGATGAAAATGTGAATACCAGACTGCCCATCCCGGTGATCCAGCGGACGAGGCATAAAATATATACTTGTTTGGGAAGCCCCCGGAATTGGCCGAAATAACTCATAACCAAATTATTTTATCATATTCCGGACCGCGATACCATCCCGCTCGAGGGCTTCGCGCAGTTTCGAGGCGAACGCCAGCGCCTTCGGTCCGTCCCCGTGCACGCAGATCGTGTCGGCCTGCAGGGGAATGTCTTTTCCGTTTATACTTTCGATGACCCCTTCATGGATCAGGCGTATCATGCGCCGGACAGCCTCATTCTCGTCTTCGATCATGGCGCCGGGCTTGCTGCGGGAGACCAGGCTGCCGTCGTCCTCATAGGCTCTGTCCGCGAAGACTTCCGCGGCAAAACGCAAGTCTTTGGCTTTCGCCGCGTCCGCCATCAGGCTGCCGGAGAGGCCGACCAGGATGAGAGAACCGTCTGCGGAACCGACCGCGTCCGCGATGGCTTCCGCCAGCGCTTCGTCCTTCGCCGCCATGTTGTACAGGGCGCCGTGGGGCTTGACGTGGGTCAGGGCAGCGCCTTCCGCGCTGCAGATAGCCTGCAGCGCGCCGATCTGGTAGAGCATGATCGCCTTCACTTCTTCCGGGGACATGTCCATCGCGCGGCGGCCGAAGTTCTCGCGGTCCGGAAAGCCCGGATGCGCGCCGATCGCAGCGCCTGCCTCCTTTGCCATGCGCACGGACTTCGTCATCGTGAGCGGGTCCGAGGCGTGAAAGCCGCAGGCGATGTTGGCCGACGTGACGCACTGCAGCACCTGACGGTCGTTCTCCAGATGGAGGTCGTCGGAGAATTCTCCAAGATCGCTGTTGATATCGATGGTCCGCATCGCTGTTCTCCTTATTTCTGCGCTTCGCAGAAGCGTATCTTTTTGCCCGGGCCGAGCTGCGCGAGCAGCGGCAGGTCGAACGTAATGACCGTGCCGATCTTGGCGTAGCCGCCCGTCGTCTGATGGTCCGCCATCATCACGATGGGTTTTCCGTCCGAGGGGATCTGGATCGACCCGAAGCAGATACCGTCGGACAGGATGTCCGTGCCGCCTTCCGCTTCTACGGCCTGTCCGTCCAGCCGGTAACCCATGCGGTCACTGGCCTGACTGATGGTATAGACGCTCTGTGTGAAGATCCGTTTCGCTTCTTCTGAGAAGCGATCGTCCTGCGGGCCGAACAGGAAACGGATCTCCGTGACCCCCTCAGCGTCCGTTTTCTCCGCAAGGCGCCGGAGGACGGGCACGGGGCTTTCCGCTCCGTTTTGAGGCGTTTTGGGGCCTTCTGAGAGGTCTGGACAGCACACGGTACCTGGTACACTGTGACTTGCGGCGTACAGCACATCGCCCGCTCTGAGTTTGCGGCCTTCCAGACCGCCGATCCCGGCCTTCAGGTTCGTGGAACAGCTGCCGAGCACTTCGGGCACGGCGATGCCGCCGGGGACCGCCAGATAGGTCCGCACTCCTTTGACCGCCGCTCCCAGTTCCAGCTTATCGCCGTCCCTGACTGCGACGGCCTCGTTCATGGGCACGCTCTGCCCGTTGATCTTCGCCTGCATGTCCGCGCCGGTCAGCGCGATGCAGCCTTCTCCTTCGATCCCGAACGACCCGCCGAAGAGCGTCAGTTCCAGCGCAGCCGCGTTCTCTTCATTTCCGAGCCGCCGGTTGGCCAGCCGCAGCGAACTGCGGTCCATGGCGCCGGATTCGGTCATGCCGCTTGCCTGGCCGCCGAAGCGTCCGCCGTCCTGCACGGTGGTGAGAGGCCCTGCGGTCAGAACTTTCAGCCGGAACACGCCGGCCGGAACGCTCTGTTCGGCCCTCCGGTGTGCCTCCTTCTTCTGCTCCTGCCTGCGCAGGCCGTAATACTCGTCCACGGAGATGGGCACGAAGCGGACCAGGTCGCCCGGCTCTACGGGCGCCGGAGGATCGGCCGACGGATCGAACATGCGGATGGGCGTGCGCCCGATGATGCGCCAGCCGCCCGGAGAGTCGCTCGGATAGACGCCGGTCTGTCCGCCCGCGATGCCGACGGCGCCTGCGTCGATGTGCAGGCGGGGCTTCTTCAGGCGCGGATAGGCTATTCTCTCATCCATGCCGCCCAGATACACGAAACCGGGCAGGAAACCCATCATGTAGACGCGGTAATCCCTGCCGGAATGGATGTCGATGATCTCCTGCCGGGAAAGGCCGAGCGTCTCCTGCATCTCCCAGAGGTCCGGGCCGAAATGCAGGCTGTAGCACACGGGGATGAGGAACGTGCGGGGCTGCGCCGCGGCGGCAGCCGCGGCGGGGTCATACAGCGAAGACAGAAACGCCTTCATTTCTGCATACGAAGCCAGCTCCGGCCGGTAGTGCACCAGCACGGAGGTGTACGAAGGCACGGCCTCGACGACCTGCGGCGCTTTCGCATCGCAGACCGCCCGGTACAGCTGCCTTACGCGGTCGTTCACTTCTTCGCTGATCCCCTCACCGAGCACGGCCAGGATGGCCGCGTCGCCCGCGGGGAAAAACTGCAGTTCTCCGTTCATCCTTCTTCCACGATCTGCGCTGCCCGTTCCATGATCTCCGCCAGGCGTTCTTCCTGTCCGTCCAGATACAGATAGCCCAGCAGGGCTTCGAAAGCCGTGGCCATCTTGTACGTCAGCGGGTCCGCATTCTTCGGCTTGGACGTGATCTTGTGGTTGCGCGCGCGGCGCACCACGTCCGCCTCGTCCTCCGTCAGATCATCCGTCATAGCGCGCAAGACGTGCTCCTGGGCGGCTGCCTTCACGTAGCGGACCGCCTCGCGGTGCATTTTGTCCGCGCCGACAGAACCGTGCCGCACGATCCTCTCGCGTATGAATCTCTCATAAACAGCATCGCCCAGGAAAGCCAGGGCGATGCTGTTGTAAGTCTTATAGTCCATTCTGTTTACAGTCCGTCGGAATCGTTCAGCATGCCGCGCAGCTTGCCGCCCTGCACCTTGGCAGGTTCCTTCGCCGCATCGGCCTTGGGTTCGGTGCGGATGATCTGCACGCCCTGCGGCGTATCCTTCAGCGTGATGCCCATGGCCGCCAGCTGGTCGCGGATCGCGTCCGCCGTCGCCCAGTCCTTGTTCTTTCTGGCTTCGGCACGCTTGTCGATCAGCGCCTGCAGCTCGGCGTCCACGCCGGCGTCCTCTTCCTTTCTGAGGATGCCCAGCACGCCGGTCAGTTCGTCCAGCAGCTGCCACATCTTCTCCGCGAACTCCTTGCTGCACTTCTCGCGCAGGTTGATGTTGATGTCGCGGATCAGCTCGAAGATCGCGCCGATGGCGCCTGCGGTGTTCAGGTCATCGTCCATGCATTCGATGAACTTGTCCTTGTACTTCTGCAGGTCGGCCAGCTTGCCCCCCTCTTCGCCGCTCATGGCACCTTCGCCCGCGGCGATCGCGCTCTTCAGGTCGCGTCTGCAGTTCCTCATGCGCTCGAGCGCGGTCTTGGCCTCCTCCATCAGCGTGTCGGAGAAGTTGATCGGGCCTCTGTACTGCGCGGACAGCAGGAAGTAGCGCAGCACTTCGCCGTCGTATTCCTTTAAAATGTCGCGCACGGTGAAGAAGTTGTTGAGCGACTTGCTCATCTTCTCGTCGTTGACCGTGATGAAGCCGTTGTGCATCCAGTAATTCGAGAATCTCTTGCCGGACAGGCCTTCGGACTGCGCGATCTCGTTCTCGTGGTGCGGGAACTGCAGATCCTGACCGCCGCAGTGCAGGTCGATCGTCTCGCCGAGGTACTTCTTGGACATGGCCGAGCACTCGATGTGCCAGCCCGGACGGCC
>JAFZRG010000043.1 GCA_017619985.1 Bacillota bacterium
AAAGAGAACAGCAGCGAAACGAACCACATGAAACAGGCCATGGCAGCGTAAAGCCCATGGATGCCGGCCGTCGTGAAATTCATTTCGAATCCGCAGAGATCCATGCCGTCCTCCTTTCTTTAAAGTCCCGGGAACGCCGTCGAAAGCGCTCCGCTGATGAATTCCGTCAGGGCGCCGGGGAAGCAGCCCAAAACGACGATCAGCACCGCCAGCGTGACCAGGGGAACTGTCATGTAGGCGTTCGCTTCCGTCACGTCCTTCAGATTGTGACCGTCGTAATTCTCACCGGGGAAATATGCCCGCACGACGATGGTCAGAAGATATAACGCGGTGAAGACCGCGGAGATCAGCAGCGCCGCAAGGCCTGCGTAGGCCGAACGGCTGCCCTCCTCCACCGCGGCCGACGCGATGGCGTATTTGCTCAGAAAGCCGCACAGGGGCGGCACGCCCACGAGCGCAAGCGACGCGACCGTAAACACGCCGAAGCTGACGGGCATGGCCTTCGCGAAGCCGCGCAGCTCCGTCACGTACGTCCTGCCGCTCTGGTGCATCACGGCGCCCGCGACGAAGAACAGCGCGATCTTCATCAGGCCGTGGAACATCATGTGCAGCAGTCCCGCCGTCAGTCCGGAAGGCGTCGCCAGCAGGAACGCGAACAGGATATACGAAAGATTCGAGACGGTCGAATAGGCCAGTCTCTTCTTGAAGTGCAGCTCTTTCCATGCCATCACCGTGCCGTAGACGATGGTGAAGGCCGCAAACCACAACGCGAGTTTCTGGACGATGCTGCCGGCCAGATAGTCCGCGTCGTAGGTGTAGTACACGACGCGTCCCACAGCGAACACGCCGGATTTGACGACCGCGACCGCGTGCAGAAGCGCCGTGACCGGGGTAGGCGCGACGCCGGCCGTCGGCAGCCAGCCGTGCAGCGGGAACAGCGCCGCCTTGACGCCGAAGCCGAAGAACATGAACAGGAACGCGCCGTCGAAAAACGCGCGGTTCGCTTCGGTCACCGCGCTTCCCAGCCCGATGACGTTGAATTCCAGCGATCCTCCGTGGGTCAGCACGGCGATCATCCCGATGAAGGCTGCCGTGGCGCCTGCGATGGAATACACGAGGTACTTGACACCGGCTACCTTCGCTTCGCGCGACCCGTCGTGCGTGATCAGGGGGAGCGTCGACAGGGTCAACAGCTCGTAGAACAGGTACATCGTGATGAGATTCGCGGAAAACGCCACGCCGAGCGTGATGCCGAAGCTCATCGTGAAGAACCCGAAGAAGCGGTTGCGCTTGTGGTAATGACGCATGTACTCGAACGCGTACAGCGTGGACAGCGGCCAGAGGATGGACACCAGCAGCGCGAAGATGCCGCCGAAGCGGTCGATGCGGAACGCGATGTCGATCGTGGACGTCAGGTGGTAGAGGATCAGTTCGGTCCCCTCGCTGCCCGAGATCAGGGACAGCGCGAACACGGAAGTCGCGATCACGATGGCGAGCACGTAGTACTCTCTCGCCCTGCGCGCATCAAAATCCAGCAGGGGCAGCAGCACCCCGCCGACGATGGGCAGCATGATGACGATGAGGATCGAGATTCCGTTCATTTACAGTATCGTTACAGCAGGCTCTGCGCAGCCGCCTGCAGCGCGTCTTTTAAGGGAGAAGCGAAGATGCCCAGAAGCACCGTCGCCGCGGCCAGGATGAGGATAGGGCCGAGCATGAGACCGGAGCCTTCCTTCCCTTCCGCTTCCGGCTCGCCTTCCGCGGGGAAGAAGCCGTGGATGCAGATCGGGAACAGATAGCCTGCTGTCAGCAGCGCCGACAGCAGCAGCACCGCGGGAGCCAGCCAGTTCAGCACGGGCAGCCCTTCCGAGAGCGACCCGGACGCCAGGTACCACTTGCTCAGGAAGCCAGCGAAGGGCGGAATGCCCACGAGGCCCAGCGAGAAGATGGCCAGGCAGCCGAACGTGACGGGCATGCGCCGCCCGAGTCCTTTCATCTGCGAAACGTATTCCTTGTGGGTCCAGAAGATGACCGTGCCCGCGCACAGGAACAGGCCGTCCTTAATGATGCTGTGGTACGCCGCGTGCAGCAGCGCGCCGAGCAGCGCGGCCTCGTTCATCGTGAACACGCCCAGCAGCACGTAGCTCACCTGGCTCACGGTCGAGAACGCGAAGCGCTTCTTCATCAGGTCTTCGCCGTAGGCCATCATGGACCCCATGAACACCGTGATGAGCGCCAGGATGATGAGCGCGGTCTGCACCCAGGTGCCCCGCAGCAGCGAAGTGCCGTAGATCTGGTAGATGAGACGGGTGATGCACAGCACGCCGGCCTTCGTGATGCAGCCGGACAGCACGGCGGACGCAGGAGCGGGCGCCACCGGGTGGGCTGTGGGCAGCCAGGCGTGCAGCGGGAACATACCGGCCTTCGCGCCGAAACCGACGACGGACAGGAAGGCCACCCAGAGGATGACGTTCTCCTTGCCCGCGATCTTCGCCGGGTCCATGACGCCGCCGGCCGTAAAGGCGAGCGTCGTGCCGTACGCGTTCGTGAAGAACATGCCCAGAAGACCCAGCGTTGCGCCGAAGATGGAGTAGAACAGGTACTTTTTCGCCGCCGCGATGGATTCCGGCGTGCCGTTGTGCAGCACGAGAGGCATGGACAGCAGGGTCATGAATTCGAAGCACAGATACATCGTCAGGTAATTGGCCGCCATCGTGAGTGCCGCCAGCATGACCCAGGTCAGGATGTAAAAGGTGAAGAAGCGCGCGTTGTGTTTCTGGTGTTCCTTGTATTTCTGCGCGTAGATCCCGACCAGCACCCACATGATGGTGACGAGGCACAGGAAGAAGCGCCCGACGGCGTCGCTTCCGAACTGCAGCGACAGCCGGTCGGTGATCCTCAGCAATGTAAAGACGTTCGTCATAGGCCTTGCTCCTTTTTAACCGAACACCGCCAGTCCTGCGCGGATCACGTCCATGAGGCGGTCCGACTGCAGGCCGATGGCCAGGTTCAATATGATGAACAGAACGATAGCAAATTCGTATTCCGTATCGAGACGCATCTGTTTCTTCCATTCCTCGCGCAGTTTCTCGCTGGCGCGGGTCGGCGTCTTCTCCTCCCCGCGGAAGATGATGGCGGTCACGTTGATGTAGTAGATCGCGGTCAGGATCGTGGACACGATGATGGCCAGGATGGCCAGCGTGCTGCGCCATCCGCCGACTTCCACGGAAGCCGTGACCAGGGACAGTTTCGTGATGAAGCCGCCGAAGAACGGGATGCCGATCATGGATAACGTGCCGACGATGAAGGCGACGCCTGCGTAGGTATCCCGGCGCCCGGCGCCTTCGAGATCCTTGAACTTCTTGCTGCCGCCCGACGCGTCCATCAGGCCGCCGGCCGCACAGAACAGCATGGCTTTCGTGCACGCGTGCACCGCGACCTGCACGATCCCCGCCGCGACGCCTGCGATGGTCCCCAGACCGATGCCGCAGAAGATGTAGCCGATCTGGCCGATGCTCGAATACGCCAGCATGCGCTTGAGGTCGCGCTCGAACAGCGCGTTCACGGACCCCATGATCATGCCCAGGATGCCGAAGACCAGCAGCAGGTCCAGGATCGCGTGCGAGCGGATGATGTCCACGCCCACAACACGGTAGAACACCTTGACGAGCAGGAAGATGAACGACTTCAGCACGAGGCCCGACAGCATGGCCGAAGAACTGGCCGACGCGGACGAATGGGCGTCCGGCAGCCAGGACGAGAATGGCCACAGCGCGCTCTTTAAGGACAGGCCCACGCCCATCAGCGCGATGGCGACCTGCAGCGGCGCGCGGTACTGTCCCTGTGCATACAGCGCCGCCAGCTCCTCCTGGATGTTGCTCATCAGCAGGTGGCCGGTGAGCGCGTACAGGATGGAGACGGCGATCAGGAACAGACCCGAGCCGATCAGGCTCATGATGAAGTAGCGCATGGACGCGGCCAGCGTGTAGCCGTCCTCCTTGCTCATGACGATGCCGCAGGCCGTGATCGTGTTGATCTCCACGAACACGTACGCCGTGAACAGGTCGTTCGTGTACACGAGCGCCAGCATGGAGCACAGCAGGAAGAGCACGGAGATGTAGTACAGGTTGACCTTCTTTTTGCCGATGTCGGCGCGCAGGTGCGCTCTGCCGCCCAGGATGGACAGCAGCGTGACCACGGAGAACAGCGTGGCGACCGCAGCCTCCAGGGGGCCGGCGCGCAGTTCGTTGCCGAACGGCGCGCCGATCTCGCCCATGCTGTACGTAAAGACTTCCTGTCCGCGCATGAAGGCGACGAGCAGGACCGCGGACATGGCGCATGCCAGCGCGATGGCGCAGTCTGCCAGATGGCGGGCCCAGCGGGCCGGCAGCACGAGGCAGACGATGCCGCAGAGCATCAGCAATATGATGGAAAAGGCAGGGATGTTCGGAATGAGACTCATTTCAGATCCTCCCTGTCGCGTTTTCTCAGGATGTGGATGATCTCGTCGATGTCGAGCGTGTGGAACTCCTCATTCAGCCGCACGACGAGGGACAGCAGGACCGCGGTCACCGAGACGGAGACCACGATGCCCGTCAGGACGAGCCCGGCCGGCACCGGATTCGAATACAGAGACGGGTCGATGTGCCCCAGTTCCTCTGCCGTCACGATGGGCGCGACGGTATTCTCGACGTAGCCCTTGGCCGCGAGGAACAGGAAGACGGACGTGTCCATGATGTTCAGCCCGATGATCTTCTTGACGAGGTTCTTCGCCAGCATCAGGATGGAGAGCCCGACGCCGAACAGGATCATGGCTGCGTATTCGGGAAGATCGGCAAAGAAGTAGGTCATTTGTTGAACCCTCCTTTGCGGATCATGATGTACATGGAATAGATGGTCATCGAGACGACGATGGCCACGCAGATATTCAGCGGCAGGATGAGCCCCGCGGACAGGATGCGTCCCGGGATGCCCGCTTCTTCGAACGTCTCCAGCCCGTTGGCGCCCATGTAGAACGTATAGCCCTTGGCGGCCGCGTAGAAGCACAGCGCCAGCGCGGTCACGCGGCGGTACAGTTTACTCGTCATGAAGCGCTCGGTGTTCGCAAGGCCGTAGGCGTTCAGGTACAGCAGCAGCCCCGCGGCGAGGATGGCGCCGCCGGAGAAGCCTCCGCCCGGCGACAGGTGGCCGTTCATGGTGATGTAGATGCCGAACATGAAGACCGCGGGCACCAGGATGAGGAACGTCTTGCTCAGGATGGGGTCGTTCACCGGCTCGTAGCGGCGGTCGATGGCGACGATGGTGTCGTTGCTGGCGGTCCCGTCGATGCGCAAGAGGATGAACACGCTCACGGCCGCGACGAACAGCACGCAGGATTCGCCCAGCGTGTCAAACGCGCGGTAATGGAGGATCATCGCAGTGACCGCGTTCAGCGCGCCGGTCTCCACCGGCCCTTCTTCGACATAGAACTCGGGCACTTCGTTAATGTCCGGGTTCGTCGCAAGGCCAAGATGCGGCAGGTCGGTCGCCATGAACAGCATGACCCCGATGAAGACGATCGTCAGCAATGTGCACAGGATGGCGTAGAGGCGGTCGCGCCGTTCTTTATTCATGGCGTTCCTCCTCTTCTTCCTCGTCTTCCCGGATGCTCTGCTTCAGCAGGCCCAGGCGGCGCAGCGCGATGAAGAACAGCACGGACGTGATGCCCGCGCCGACGGCGGCCTCTGTGATCGCGAGATCCGGCGCGCGCAGCAGCAACCACACCAGCGACATGATCATGCTGTAGGACATGAAGATGATGACCGCGGGCAGCAGTTTTTTCTGCGCGGAAACGGCGATCGCAGCGATCACGAGAAGGATCAGGAGAAGGGTCATCAGCGCCTGCATGGGTCACCCTCCTCTCCTTTGGTGAGGTCTTTGATCTGAACTTCACGGTCCAGGTGCTCGTTCGTCTCCGCCTCGAGCTTCGCCACGAGGTGCGAACTGACCGGGGACGAGCACCACAGGAAGATCTCCACGAACAGCAGCTTGAGCCCGGCCAGGGCCCAGCCGAAATAGAACATCATCCCGACCAGGCACAGAACGATGCCGAAACTGTCGCCGATGGACGCAGCCTGCATGCGGTTAAGCACGTAGCCGAAACGGTAATTGCCGAAGATCTCGATGATGAAGATGGCGAGCCCGCACAGGATGAAGGCGGTGCCGAGGAGGAATCTAATCGTCTCCGTCATCGTGCAGCCCCTCCTCCGTAGCTCTGTGTTCCTGCGCCTCCATCTCCTTGCGCTTTCTGTCCTTCAGGGACAGGAATTCGCCGCGGTAGATGCGCGAAAAAACCACGACAGCCAGGAAGCTGATCATGGCGTAGAGCAGCCCGATGTCGATCAGGCTGGTCTCCTCCTGGATGCCGGACATGAAAACGATGGCGGTGATGATCATCGTGCCGCCCATATTGATCGAAAGGATGCGGTCCGCGATGCGGGGCCCCCGGATGCTTCGAACGATGCAGAAGAAAAGAAGTACGGCGATGAGCGCGATGCCGCCGGTGAGGATGCCGTGGGAAAGCGCTGTCAGACGGGGATCGGTGAACATTACAGAGCCACCTCCTCGATCTGCTGCAGCAGCTGCACGAAGCGGCTGTCCGCCAGGCCTTCGGACAGGCTCTTATCCAGGCAGTGCACCGTGAATACGCCGTCGTCCAGAGAAACGGTGATGGTGCCCGGCGTGAGCGTGATGGAATTGGCCAGGCACGCGCGCGCCGCGTCCGTCTTCAGCGGCGTGCGGAATTTGCAGATGAGGGGGTCATGCGGTCTCGACGGGCTGAGGATGAATCCGCAGGCCGTGAACGTGGACTTGACGATCTCCACGATCAGAACGCCC
>JAFZRG010000044.1 GCA_017619985.1 Bacillota bacterium
GCCGGTGCAGCGGTGCGCCACGACGACGGCGCACATGCCGAAGCGCTTGCCGTACAGCCGCAGCAGCGTGGAAAGCGTCGCGCCTTCCATCTCGAAGTTCAGCACGCCGGCCTTCTTCAGATCTTCGAGCATGTCGTCGAGATGCGAAGGATAGAAACCCTTGTACGCCGGCCGGCACTGACCCGTAAAGAACGACCCGCAGGTACAGCCCGTCCCCACGTGATAGCGCAGCCCCAGGTCTTCGCAGGCCTGCACCAGTGCGAGGGTCACCTCGTAGGAAGCCGCCGCGGGGAACTGCTCGGGCACGTAGAGATTCGACGTGCCGTCCAGCCGGATGTTCGCGTCGTTGATGATGATGTCCCCGACCGCGACGTCCTCCCGGATCGTGCCGGTCGTGCCGACGCGGATGAACGTCTCACCGCCGAGGTTCAGGATCTCGTGCAGCGTATGTTCCGTCGAAGGCCCGCCGATGCCGGTGGACCAGG
Organism: Bacillota bacterium; assembly: GCA_017619985.1. Taxonomy (GTDB): domain Bacteria; phylum Bacillota; class Clostridia; order Peptostreptococcales; family Anaerovoracaceae; genus RUG11894. The sequence goes on from JAFZRG010000044.1 coordinate 486, forward strand.
CGCCGATCTCCGTGCCTTTATACGTGCCGACCGCCGCTTTCGCCTGGCGCGCGAGCGTATAGACTTCCGCGCCTTCGTCCCACTGGGCCGCCATCGTCACGATACGGTTCGGGTCGCCGGGCAGCAGCACGTACTCCGGAGCCTTCGCGGGCCCCGCCGTATTCACATGGCCGCGGTCCGCGGCGCTTAAGGATTTCATGCTCTATTCTCCGAAATCGTCGAACTTGATGAACTTCTTGCCGGAAGGCGGCGTATCGAACGCTTCCTGCCACTCTTCCACGGGCACTTCCATGGTGACCGCCTTTTCGGGCACGATCTTTCCGGAAGCGAACAGGTCCATGGCCTTCTGCCAGGAGCTGGGCTTCTGGCTGCGGGATCCCAGGATGGAGATCTCGTTCTGCACGACCTTCTCCCACGGCATGGGGATGGAATCGCCGCGGAACAGGCCCATCTGGATGATGCGGCCGCCCTTATGCAGCACGTCGAACGCCTTGGCGAAAGCGGGTACCGCGCCGGAGCACTCGACCGCCACGTCCGCGCCGCCGTCCGTCATGCCCATGACGACTTCGATCAGGTCTTCCTTCATCTGGTCCACGCAGCGCTGCACGCCCATTTCCTTCGCGATGGCGAAGCGGGGTTCGTCGATCGTCAGACCCGCCAGGATAACGGTCGCGCCGACGGCTACGGCGACCTGCGCGACCATCAGACCGATGGCGCCTGCGCCGAAGACCACGACGGTCTCGCCTTCCTGTACCTTGCCGATCTCCATGACGGAGTGCGTGGCGCAGGCCAGGGGTTCGGAGATCGCGGCGCTGCGCAGCGATACGTTGTCGGGCAGCTTCCATACGCGATCCGCCTGCATGGTCATGTATTCCTCGAACGCGCCGTCCTTGTTCGTGCCGATGCCGATGCGGTGTCCGCACAGGTTGTATTCCTGCTTCTTGCAGTACCGGCAGGTGCCGCAGGGTTTGTAGGTCGATTCGCACGTGACCCGGTCGCCGACCTTGAATTGGGTCACGCCTTCGCCGACTTCGGTGATGACACCGGACAGTTCATGACCCAGGACTACAGGGAACTTCGTGCGCGAATACTCGCCCTTGTACGCGTGGAGGTCCGTTCCGCAGATGCCTGCGTACGCGACCTTGATGAGCACGTCGCCGGGTTCGCACTTGGGGATCTCGACTTCCTGCACTTCCATGGTGCCGGGAGCTACTAATTTCAATGCTTTCATGTGTATCTTTCCGCCGTGCCGACCGGCCCGGCGTCCTTTCCGCTTATGCGTTTATTATACACGAAAACGCTCTTCCCGCGTGATATAATAAAGTGCAAACCCTTAATGTCATAACAAAGGAGACTCAGGATGAAATACGATTTTGACAGGATCATCGACCGTAAGGGCACGAACTGCCTGAACGTGGAAGGCTGGAGAGGCTATATCTTCAAGTGCGGTCCCGAGAGAAAATTCGCTTACGCGGACGACGAATTCGTGCGCATGTGGGTGGCGGACATGGAATTCGCCGTGGCGCCGGAGATCCGGCAGGCCATCAAGGACCGCGTGGACCGCGAGATCTTCGGCTACACGCTCGTGTACGATCCGGACTATATCAAGGCGTTCCAGAACTGGTGCGAAGAGCGTTACGGCTGGACGTTCCCTGCGGAGCAGCTCACCTATTCCGCCGGCGTCATCCCCGCGCTGTACCAGCTGGCGGAGGATCTCGTGGCGAAGGATGAGAAGGTCATCACGTTCACCCCGTCCTACGGATTCTTCCTGCACACCTGCGAATACAACGATATCGAGCTCGTGCACTCGCCGCTGAAGATCGAAGGCGGACATTGGGACGTCGACTGGGACGACTTCGAGAAGAAGTGCGCGGACCCGAAGATGAAACTCGTGATCCTCTGCAACCCGCACAATCCGACGGGCCGCATCTGGACCGAGGAAGAGCTGAGGCGCATGGGCGGGATCATCGAGAAGAACGATCTGTGGGTCATCTCCGACGAGATCCACTGCGACCTGGTGCGCACAGGCAAGTCCCACACGCCGCTGGGCAAGGTGATGCCGGACTATAAGAAGCTCGTCACCTGCATGTCCGCGAGCAAGACTTTCAATATGGCCGGCATGATGCACTCCCACATCATCATCCGCGACGACGAAGAACGCGCACGCTTCAAATCCAGAGACAAGTCCGTCGGCGACCTGAACCCGCTGTCCCTGGCAGCCCACAAGGCGGCTTACGAGCAGGGCGGCGAATGGCTGCGCCAGCTGAGGGAGTACCTCGACGGCAACTTTGCGCTGCTCAAGGAATTCATGGACAAGAACTATCCCGAAGCGGAGTACGAGATCCCCGATTCCACCTACCTCGCCTGGGTGAACATGGGCAAGGTGCTGCCCGA
>JAFZRG010000045.1 GCA_017619985.1 Bacillota bacterium
CCGGGGATGCTGGCTTCGATCGCTTTGGAAAGCGCGGCTGCAAAAGGCGCGAGCAGGTCTTCTTCCGCGCGTGACCCGTCCAGCACTGCGGCGGCCTCTTCGCAGAAGAAGGGCGTTTTGCCGGCGGCGCCGATCACGGCGCGGGTCGAAGACAGTCTTCCATCCTTAATGACGGATTTTACAGCCAGCTGGATGCGCGCGATCGTAACGATATCGCGGTCGCCGAGTTTGACGAAGGCCGAGACCGTGCCCTGTTCCGGCAGCGGCAGGCGGAAGCCGGTGATGCAGGCTCCGCCGGGCCCTATCGTTTCGGTCTGAGTGCCGAACAGCATCAGGCAGGGAACGGTATCCGCCGCAGGCGAGGCGTTGGCGACATTGCCGCCTATCGTGCCGCGGTTGCGGATCTGTACGGAACCGACCTGCGCGCAGGCCTGCGCGAGCGCTTTGAAGTTCGCCTGCACGGGTCCGCTCTCCGCGATCTGCGCGTGCGTGCAACAGGCGCCGATGAAGAGCCCTCCGTCCCCGGCGATGATCTCCCGCAATTCGGGGATGTGCGTCAGATCGACGATGCGGTCCGCGTCCCAGGGCCTGCCGATCTTGCCGGGCAGGATATCCGTGCAGCCGGCGGCCAGGACGGTCTTTCCGTCCGTTTCCGCCAGCGCGGCGGCAAGTTCTATGATCGATGTAGGCTGCAGGAAGATCATAGGGTCACCTCCCTCAGGCGCTTTGCCGCGTCCTTTACGGCCATAACGATCTGCCGGTAATCCGAACAGCGGCAGATGTTGCCCGACAGGGCTTCGCGGATCTCCGCGTCCGTCGGATCGGGATTTTTCATGAGCAGCCCCTTCGCGCTCATGATCATGCCGGGCGTGCAGAAACCGCAGTGCACGGCGCTGTTTTCGACGAAAGCGTTCTGGATGAGGTCGAGTTCGCCGTTTTCCGCCAGACCCTCGACCGTCAGCACTTCATGGCCTCCGAGCTGGCCTGCCAGCACCAGGCAGGAGTGCACCGGCAATTCGTCCATCAGGACAGTGCAGGAGCCGCACTCCCCTTCGCCGCAGCCTTCCTTGGCGCCGGTCAGGAAGAAATCATCTCTTAAGATATCGATCAGGCGGCGGGACGGATCGAGATCTGGGCTCACCTGTCTGCCGTTCAGCACGAAATGCACGATCATCTGCCGGCCTCCTTTTCCAGATATGCGAGGACTTTCTCCGGGGTCACGGGGACGGCGGAGAGATCGCTGCCCAGCGCGTCGTTGAGCGCCGCCAGCACCGCAGGCATGACGGGCACCAGTGCGGCTTCTCCGATGGATTTTGCGCCGAACGGGCCGTCCGCCGAACCGTCTTCGAGGAATTCGACCTTGACGTCGGGCAGTTCTGCTGCCCGAATCACGTGATAGCGCTCCAGGCTGTCGTTGAGGATGGCGCCTGTCTTCGGGTCCAGCCGGACCTCTTCGCAGAACACCATGCCCGCGCCGCTCTGCACGGCGCTGCCGATCTGCGAACGGCAGACCTCGGGGTTGATGGCCTTGCCGATGTCGTGCACGCAGGCGAAATCCGTGAGCCGGCAGTGGCCGGTGTACGTGTCGACCTCCACCTCCGAGAAGTCCGCGGAAGCGGGGCCCGCGTTGGACTCGGGCCAGTAGGTGTGCGCCGCGAACAGCGCGCCTTTGCCGTGATCCGCCGCGTAATACGCGATGTCGGTATACGGAAGCGCCGCGGACGGGTCGTCGGTGCGGCGGACCGCCTCGTCTTCGCAGTAGAGCACGTCGCGGCCGCAATTCCAGATCTCCTGCGCGTAGTCCAGCAGCTGGCCTTTCAGCACCTCCGCCGTCTCCATGACGGAGCGGCCCAGCACGAAGACGGAACGGCTCGTGTAGCAGCCGTTGTCGATCGCGTTGTAGAGCGTGTCGCCCTCGGGGATCGCCACGCGCGCGGGATCCATGGACAGCACTTCGCCCACGATCTTCTGGAACGCCAGCACGGATCCGCAGCCGTGGTCGTGGATGTTGCAGTTGACGGATACGGAACCGTCCTCCTCCATCTTGACGACGATGGTGCCCCAGTCCGGACGCCTCGGATAATAGCCGGACGTATGCGTGCAGATGGCCATGCCGATGCCGCGCAGATAGCGGCCTTCCGGATCCGGGTCGCCGTTTTCATCGTACCGGTGACCCTGCTGCGCCAGCATCTCCTTCTTTTCCTCCCAGCCGAACAGCGCCGCGCCGCGGTCCATGACCTCGGCCAGCGGCAGGCTGCCCAGATTGAAATTGTCGACCTTCGTGACCGACCAGGGCGGCAGGATGCTCTTCTTGCGGAATTCGACGGGGTCCTCTCCGTAGTGCTTCGCGGCCAGGTTCATGAAGTTCTCCATGACGAAGCAGAGCTCGGGTCCGCCCCAGCCGCGGTAGCTGCCCGAAACGGGCGTATTCGTACAGACCGAAGCGCTGACGACCTCAGCGCTGTTCATGTCGTAGGTCCAGTTGATCTTCTTGGCCATGGACAGGCAGTAGTCCGGGCTGACGGTCTGATAGGCGCCGGCATCCAGCAGGATGTCGAGATGCACGCCGGTGAGTTTATGATCCGCGTCGAACTTGCCGCGGACGAAGGTACCGACCGGGTGGCGCAGCACCGTGCAGGCCATGACTTCCGCGCGGTCCAGCCACAGTTTGACCGGCCGCCCCGTCGCGATGGCGCCGGCCGCGGCCAGCGGTTCCAGGATCATCTCCTGCTTGCAGCCGAACGACCCGCCCATGGGAGTCTTGTGCACGCGGATCTTATGCATGTCCATGCCGAAGATCGTGGCGATCGCGCTGCGCGCGCCGAAGACCGACTGCGTGCCGGTCCAGACTTCCATCTCGCCGCTGCCGACGTGATAATCCGCCACGGCGCAGTGGTTTTCCATGGCGACGTGGGTCGTGCGGGACGACGCGCTCAGCTGGGACAGTTCCTCACCGGGTTCCGCGTCATAGTCGCCGAACGCGATCACATCCGGGCGGATGATCTCGTCCGTGTCGTGGATGGGCACGTGGGGTCCCGCCAGTACCTGCTGCGGCGTGATGTATGCCGGATACTCTTCGATGTCCAGTTTGACGAGGCTCACCGCCAGCTCCGCCGCCTCCTTCGTCTCGGCCAACACCGCGCCGATGCGGTCGCCGACGAAGCGCACGTGATCCGTGAACAGCGTCTCCTGGTCGGGCACGTCTTCGCTCGCGCGCACCCGTCCGCGGTTGTACTTCACCTGCGGCGTATTGCGCCAGTCCAGGATCGTGACGACGCCCGGCACAGCCAGCGCTTCCGAAACGTCCATGCCCTTCACCCGTCCATGCGGCACAGGGCTGAGGATGAGCTTCATCTGCAGCATGCGGGGCAGGTGCAGGTCGCAGGCGTACAGCGCCTCGCCCGAAGCCTTGTCCTGGGTGTTGAAGACGGAGTCGTCTTTTCCTACGTACTTGAGGTCCATGTCCTCTCCTTTGAAAAAAGGGCCGGCACAGTGCCGGCCCCAGCGTTTGCATTACTGCAGCTTGACCTTCAGGAAGGTCTTCTTGCCTTTCTTGAACAGGATGCCGTCCTCGCCGAACATGTCGGCGGTGATGGTCTGTTTGGGATCGGTCACCTTTTCGCCGTTCATCAGCAGGCCGCCCTGTTCGATCGTGCGGAAACCTTCGCCGTTGGAGGGCACGAGGCCCGCCTGCTTGATCAGGCTGACGAGGCCGATGCCTTCGCCGATGACGGAGGCGTCGAGCACCTTCGTGGGCACGTCGGCCATGCCGGCGCCGCCGGCGCCGAACGCGGCTCTCGCAGCTTCCTGCGCCTTGGTGGCTTCCTCTTCGCCGTGGACGAGCTTCGTGACTTCGAAGGCCAGCACTTCCTTGGCGTGGTTGATCTCGGCGTCCTTCAGGGAGCTCAGGCGCTCGACCTCTTCCATCGGCAGGAACGTGAGCATGCGCAGGCACTTGTTGACGTCCGCGTCATCCACGTTTCTCCAGTACTGATAGAAGTCGTACGGCGAGCATCTGTCTGCTCTCAGCCACAGGGCGCCCTTCTGGGACTTGCCCATCTTGGTGCCGTCGGACTTCGTGAGCAGCGCGAAGGTCATGCCGTAGTAGTCGTCCTTGCCGAGCAGTCTTCTGGCGAGGTCACGCCCGCCCAGGATGTTGCTCCACTGGTCGTTGCCGCCGAACTGGATCTTGCAGTTGATATCTCTGGCGAGGCAGTAGAAGTCGTAACTCTGCAGCAGCATGTAGTTGAACTCCAGGAAGGACAGGCCCTTCTCCATCCTCTGCTTGAAGCACTCGGCCCGCAGCATGTCATTGACGGAGAAATGCTTGCCTACATCTCTCATGAATTCCAGGTAGTTGACGTTGCGCAGCCAGTCCGCGTTGTTGACGCAGATGGCCTTGCCGGGTGCGGGCTCCTTGTTCTGGCCGCCCTTGCCCAGCACGCCTTCGCCCTGGATGTGCTTCCAGTCCTCGTCGAATTCCAGGAACTGATCGAACAGCTTCTTGAACGCTCTGCCGTTCTCGTCGATCTGTTCCGGGGTCATCATCGGACGGGCGTCGGTGCGGCCGGAGGGGTCGCCCAGCATGGTCGTACCGCCGCCGATGAGCACGACGGGCGTGTGGCCGTACTTCTGCATGTACATCATGATGATGACCTGCATGAAGTGGCCCACGTGCAGGCAGTCCGCCGTGGCGTCGAAACCGATGTAGAACTTGACCTTCTCACGGCCGAGCAGTTCGCGGATGCCTTCGTCGTCTGTGGTCTGTTCGATAAAGCCGCGCTCCTTGAGCACGTCGAACACGTTGTCGAATTTACTTACGTTATCGGGTATTTGAAACATTGAACTATATTCTCCTATATGTTATTTCGTGCCGTACAGTCTGTCGCCTGCGTCGCCGAGGCCCGGCACGATGTACGCGTTCTCGTTCAGGTGGTCGTCCTTGGCGGCGATGTAGATGTTCACGTCCGGGTGCGCCTTCTGCAGCGCTTCGATGCCCTCAGGAGCCGCGATCAGGCAGAGGAAGTTGATATTATCCGCCCCGCGGGCCTTGATGAAATCCACGGCGGCCGCGGCGCTTCCGCCCGTCGCCAGCATCGGGTCAACGACAAAGACCTCTCTCTTATCGATATCCGCGGGCAGCTTGCAGTAATATTCCACCGGCAGATGCGTCTCGGGGTCACGGTAGAGGCCGACAAAGCCTACCTTCGCATTGGGGACGAGGTCGAGCATGCCGTCTACGAAACCCAGTCCTGCGCGCAGGATGGGTACGATGGCGATGTCCTCGCCGTCCAGCATCTTCATGGTGCAGGTCGTGATCGGCGTCTCGATCTCGACTTCCTTCAGAGGCAGGTCTCTGGTCGCTTCGAAGGTCATCAGGGTGACCACTTCACGGGCCAGCTCGCGGAATTCCTTTGTCGTGGTGGTCTTCCGTCTCATCATGGTGACCTTGTGCTGGATCAGAGGATGATCGAATACGTAAACTTTACCTTCTCTCTTCATTTTGTTCTCCTTTTCTACATTTCGTCCAGCATGGCCACGCGCACCGCGTGGTAGCTGCCTAAGTATTCGGTGTCGAGCCAGATGTCCACGTACTCGCAGGCCTGTTCGGGGGTGAGCACCCGTCCGCCCAGCGCCAGCACGTTGGCGTTGTTGTGCGCCTTCGCCATCTCCGCCATGAAAGGCGTCGTCGGGACCGCGCAGCGCACGCCGTGCACCTTGTTGGCGGCCATGGAGATGCCCAGGCCGGTGCCGCAGCAGGCGATGCCCAGATCCGCCTCGCCGTTCACGACGGCTTCGCCCACGGCCTTGCCGTAGACCGGATAGTCGACCCGTTCGCCGTTGCAGCCGAGGTCGACGCATTCGATGCCGCGTTCCTTTAAGTGATCCATCACGGCCAGCTTCAGTTCGTAGCCGCCGTGGTCGCAAGCCAGTGCGATCTTCATAGGTACCTCCTTGATATGGTAACCCGCAGCCTTCAGCATGCGGTTCATGACCGAGTAGTTGACGGACTCTTTTGACCCGTCCAGCGCCTGCGCCAGGATGACGTCCGCGCCCTGTTCGTCCAGCCGCCGCAGATCCGCGAACAGC
>JAFZRG010000046.1 GCA_017619985.1 Bacillota bacterium
CCGTCCACGACGATGTCCATCGTGACCCGCGGAAACTGCCTGTGATACTCGCGGATCAGGTCTTCCCCGATCGCGTGGAACAGCGACTCGACCATGCCGACGCGTATCGAACCTCCAAGCGATTCGCTCGTGTGCAGCAGGTTCTCCATCTCGACGGCCGTGGAAACGATCTGCAGTGCATACGGAAGCAGCTCCTCCGCGTACTGGGTCAGGGTCACCTTGCGGCCGATGCGGTTGAACAGCGGCGCATCCAGTTCCTGCTCGAGTTGTTTGATCTGCGCGCTGACGTTCGCCTGGGAATACCCCAGTTCCTTCGCCGCAGACGTAAAGTTCTTGAGGGTCGCGACCTTCAGAAAGGTCTTGAGATTGCGGATCTCCATGGTTCACATCCTCCTGTGTCCAGTTTACAGAAGGCCGCCGGGCTTTTCAATCGATAAATTCACTTTTTTTGATGGTTTTTATAAAAATTTTTAATTATATACAGCGCGACGGGAACGCCCGTGATATACTGCAGATAACGCAGTGAAAGGAGGCTCTCACAATGGGATTGTTTGATAAGATCTTAAAGGAAGTCGGCGACAAGGTGCCCGATCTGAAACTGGACGAGCTCGCGAAGAACGTATCGGAAGCCGTCGACACGCTGAAGACCGAAGCGGAGAAGTTCGCCGAGGAGAATAAAGACGCCATCGAGGAACTGAAGACCAAGGCGGAGCAGTTCGCGGAGGAGAACAAAGACGCCATCGAGGAACTGAAGACCAAGGCGGAAGAGTTCACCGAGGAATCCAAACCCGGCGCCTACGGCGTCTCCTGGGGCGAAGAGATGCCCGATGAACCGAACCAGTTCAATTCCGGTATGGCTCCCGCCGCCTATTTCGAAGACATTTTCCGCACGGAATTCGCGGATTATGAGCTGACGAAGGAAGCCGGCTGGGGCGGAGCGGAGCGCTCCCTGATCTTCCGTTTCCGCAAGGGCGGAGAGGACAAACTGGCCGTCGAACTGCTGCCCGGAAATTCCGAAGCGGTCAAATTCCGCGAAAAGTGCAGAAAACAGGGCCTGCCCTATCTGCGCTACTACACTGACCACGAAGGCTGGTGGAACACACGCAGCTACGTGATCAGCCGCACACGGGCCGCCCTCGGCGAATGACCGCCTGAACCATCGCAAAAGACAGAAAGAGAACGCCCACGCGCCTGCGGCGGACCCGGCAGGGACTTTTTCCCGGCTTCGCAGGCAGCCTGCCCCTGTACGGTCCGGTACATCCCGGAATTATCCGGGCTTTAATGCCTTCTCTTTCTGTTTTTTCATTGGAGGAGAAACGCTTTTGGCATCGCTTCTGGAACAACTGAAGGATAAAAGCTGCTGGGAAGACTTCTACGCCTACAAAACTTCTCTCGTCTGCCCGAAGGACTTCGCCGCAAAACTCCGCAGCTTTATCGATGATGAAGCGTATCTGCCCGTCTGCGAAGAGATCGAACGGGGAGAGAGCTTTCCGCTGCCGGAAAAAGCGGTCATCAGCAAGATGAGTTCGCAGAAAAAGCGCACGGTATATATCTATCCGGAACCGGAGAACACCGTGCTGAAGATGCTCACCTGGCTGCTGCTGCGCCGTTATGACGGCGTATTTTCCCCTGTCCTCTATTCGTTCCGCCCGGGACGCACGGCCAAAGATGCGGTGCGGTATCTGACCCGCACGCGCGGCATCTACCGGAAGTTCGTCTACAAGGCGGACATCCACGACTATTTCAACTCCATCCCGGTGGAGCGCTTCCTGCCCATGCTGGAGGAGACCCTGGCGGATGACCCTCTGCTGTCCGCCTTCCTCAGGCGCCTGCTGGAGGAACCCTGCGTGCTGGAAAAAGGCGCGGAGATCCGGGAAAGCAAGGGCATCATGGCCGGCACGCCCCTTTCGGCGTTCTACGCCAACCTGTATCTGAAGGATCTGGACGCGCATTTCTGCGAAGCCGGCATCCCCTACGCGCGCTATTCCGACGATATCATCCTGTTCGCGGATACGCAGGAAGAGCGGGACGCCTGCGCCGCGTATCTGCACGCCTTCCTGGACGGGCACGGTCTTGCGGTCAACCCCGCGAAGGAAAGCGTTGCAGGCCCCGGAGATGCCTGGACGTTCCTCGGCTTCGTCTGCAGCGAAGGCCGCGTCGATATCGCGCCGGCGACGTTGCGCAAACTCAAACAAAAAATGCGCCGCAAGGTGAGAGCCCTGCAGCGCTGGCGTCAGCGGAACGGCCTGAGCGGAGAGAAAGCCGCGGCGGCTTTCATCCGCGTCTTCAACCGCAAATTGCTGGAAAACTCCGCGGACAGCGATCTGACCTGGAGTTACTGGTTCTTTTCCGTCATCAACACGGCGGACAGCCTGCACGAGATCGACCTCTACGCGCAGGACTGCCTCCGCTTCCTGATCAGCGGCAGACGCACGAAAGCGCGGTACAACGTCCGCTACGAAGACCTGAAAAAGCTCGGCTACCGCAGCCTGGTGCACGAATACTACGCTTTTACAGCACTTCCAGTTTCAGCCGCGCGTTCAGACGCCGGGGCGTATCCAGCATGTCGAACTGAATGACATACACTCCCGCGCCGGCGTCGAAGTCCAGGACCGTCCCCTCTCCGAAGACTTCATGGCGCACCCTTGTTCCTTCGGGCAGCGCAGTCTTCGCTAGGTTCTCCGGCATGTGCTTCAACCGCACCGAGATCAGCTCCTTCGCGTCCCGCACCAGGTCGTCCGGCGGGGCGTTTTCCACATCCAGCAGTTCGAAGCCGGTATCGAACAGAAAGCGCGACGGATAGCGCTGCGTGCCTTCGATGGTCCGCCCTTCCGCATCGGACAGGTACAGAGTCTTCTGCGCCCGCGTGACCGCGACGAACGCCAGACGCCTCTCCTCCTCCATCGCCTCGAGCGTGCTCACCTTCTTGGACGGGAACACGTCTTCGTTCAGCGCGCAGAGGAACACATGCGGGAATTCCAGGCCTTTGGCTGCGTGGATGGTCATGAGTTTGACCTTGCCGTCCGCGACCGGCTGCTCCGCGTTGGAGAACAGCGCCACGTGCTCGAGATAATGCTGCAGTGACGTCTCCTCCCCGCAGCTGATCTCGTATTCAAGGATGGACTGCTTGAGTTCCGCCAGGTTGTCCAGCCGCTCCTGGCTGCCTTCCGTGCGCAGCATGGCCTCGTAACCACTCTCGTCCGCCAGTTTCGCGAACAGCTCCGAGATGGGCATGCTCTCCGCCAGCTTCGCGAAGCGTTCGATCAGCGCCACGAATTTCGCGGCCTTCGTCCCCTTGAAGATCTCGTCGTCCAGATGTCTCTGCAGCGCCTGGTACAGGCTGCAGCCTTCCTTTTCCGCCGTTTCCTCCAGGAACTGCATGCGCCGCAGCCCCAGGTTGCGCTTGGGCACGTTGGCGATGCGGCGGAAGCTCAGGTCGTCCTTATATGCCAGCATGCGCAGATACGACAGCGTGTCCTTGATCTCCATGCGGTCGAAGAACTGCACGCCGCTGTAGATCTTATACGGCAGTTTTTCCCTCAGGAAGACCTCCTCGATATTCCGCGTGATATAGTGCGCGCGGTACAGGACTGCGATATCGCTTAAAGACGTGCCGGCATCCGCCAGCGCGCGGATCTTTTCCGCCATCCAGTGCGCTTCCTTCGCCTGTGATCCCGCGTGGCTGTACACAGGCTTCGGGCCGTCCGGCAGGACGGCTTCCAGATCCTTGACGATACGGTGTTTGTTCTTGCCGATCAGCGCATTGGCTGCCGCGACGATCTGCGGCGTCGAGCGGTAATTCTGCAGCATCATGATGGTCTTCGTGCCCTCGTGGGACTTGTCGAAATCCATGAGGAACTTCGTGTTCGCGCCGCGCCAGGTGTAGATGGTCTGGTCCGGGTCACCGACGATAAAGAGATTCTTATGATACCCCTGCAGCGCCTCCATCAGCCCGTACTGCAGCTGGTCGATGTCCTGGAACTCGTCGATCATGATGTATTCCAGGCGCTGCTGCCATTTCAGGCGGATGTCTTCGTGCTCGCGGAAGATGTGCAGCGTAAAGATGATCAGGTCGTTGTAGTCCAGGCCGAAGCACTTCTTCTCCTGATAGAGATATCCGTAGAAGATGATGTCCTTCACGTCCGCAGCCAGGCGGTACTTTTCGTGCAGATCCTCCAGCGGCAGCGCGATCAGGTCCATATAGTACTCAGGCTTCTTGAACAGCTTCTGCATCTCGATCATGTCCCGGGCGTCGCCGAAACTCATGTCGCGGAGGGTCAGGCTCCGCTCCTCGTAGATGATCTTCAGCATGGAGTCGATGTCGGAATTGTCGAGCACCAGGAAGCTCTTCGGATACTGCACCGCGTAGCTCTCCTCGTCGAGCACGGACACGCAGAACCCGTGGAACGTGTTGATGTAGCCCGTGTCGTTGTCGCCGGTCATCCGGTAGATGCGCTGGCGCATCTCCTGCGCGGCTTTGTTCGTGAACGTGACGCACAGGATGTTCCCCGGCATGATGCCGAGCTCGTTCACCAGGTACGCGAACCGGCACGTGAGCGCGCGCGTCTTGCCGCTGCCCGCTCCCGCGATGACCCGCACATACCCTTCCGTCGTCGTGACGGCTTCTCTCTGCGCTTCGTTCAGCTGTTCCAGATAGTCCTGCATGTTTTCCTGTCCTTTCATACAATTACAGTATAGCAGAAAGAGAACATTTGTTCAAATGGTAACTGTACGATCAAATGGTATAATGGATATACTCTTTTACGATCGGAGCAAGGCATGTGGAAGAAAGAAGACAAACTCATCAGGGATCTGCTGCTGAATTCTTTCGGCGCCTTTTTCCTTTCCATGCTGACGTCTTCGCTCGGAACGCTCGTCGACGGCTTGGTCATCGGCAACGTCATGGATACGCAGTGCGTCGCGGCGTTCGGGCTCGTCAATCCGCTCAACTTCATCTTTGCTATCATAGGCAGCATCCTGGGCAGCGGCATGGCGAACGGCTGTGCCGGCGCTCTGGGAAGAAATGACCGGGAACAGGCCTGCCGCCTCTTCTCCATCACCCGCATCGCCGGCATCGGCTTTTCGATCGCGGTCATGGTCATCATCGTCGCATGCATCGATCCGATCACCGTTCTGCTCGGCGCGGAAAAAGGCACCGAGATGTTCGCGAATGCCAGGGAATATCTGCTGTTCTACGTTCTGGGCCTTCCGGCCATCACCGCGACGAAACTGCTCTCTTCCATCATGCCGCTCGACAGCGACCGCAAGCGCATCGTCGCGGCAACGGCTGTCATGACCGTCGTCAACATCGCCGGCGATCTCTTCTGCGTCTCCGTGCTCCACGCGGGGCTCGCGGAGATCGCGCTCGTGACCACGATCAGTTATTATGCGGGCACGCTCGTCCTGATGCACCACTTCATCAAAAAGGATATCATCTTCCGCTTTTCCTACCGCGATCCGAACTGGAAGGGACTGTTCGGCATCATGCGCAAAGGGCTGCCCAAGGGCGTCAGCCGCGTGACGTCGTCCGTGCGCGGGATCTTCATCAACAGGACGGCAGCCGCGATCGCCGCGACCGCAGTCGCGGGGTTTTCCCTGCAGGCTAACCTCAATTACATGACGAACGCCGTCGTTATGGGGCTTGCGCAATCCTTCATGCTCGTCACGTCGCTGTACTACGGCGAGGAAAACCAAGCTGCCCTGAAGCGGGTCGTCCGCGCGGCCTGCCGCCTCGAGCTGCTGTTTGTCGGACTGCTGTCCCTCGCCCTGCTCGCTCTGGCGCCGTTCGTCGCGAAACTGTATCTCGGAAGCAATGCCGACGCGCTGCCCGCCGGCACGCTCAGCGTACGCTGGTTTGCCGCCGGCCTGCTGTTCCAGGGTTTCTGCATCCTGTTCGCGGACTATCTGCAGGTGACCGGCAAAGTGTTTTGCGCCAACATGGTCTACCTCATCGAAGACGTCGTGCTCACAGCCGCTACGGTCTCCATCCTGGCGGAGCACTTCGGCATGGGCGGCCTGTTCGCGGGGATCTCCCTCGCGCACGTCCTGACGGTCCTTTGCATCCCGGTGTTCATCATGGCAGTGAACCGCAGAAAGATCCGCAGCTCCGACGACCTGCTGATGCTCGAAGACGGCTTCGGGATCGCCCCGGGGAATGAATACGTGCAGACGGTCACGGATCTGGAAGGCGCGGTCGCCGCGTCCGAAGCGCTGATCCGCTTCTGCGAAGACAGGGGCGTCGACAGAAAGACAGCCGGACGGCTCGGCCTTGCGGCGGAAGAGATGGTCGCGAACATCATCCAGCACGGATTCAGCGACGGAAAACCGCATTCGATCGATCTGCGCGCGCTCTACAAACAGGACGACGGGGTCACGCTCATCATCCGCGACAACTGCAGGCCGTTCGACCCGAAGGAGCGCTTCCGCTATCTCACCGACGACGACCCGACGGCCAACATCGGCCTGCGCCTGACCATGAACCTGGCGAAGGAAGTCACGTACACGTCCGCCATGAAGCTGAATAATGTGACGATCAAGGTTTGAGACATGACCTTTGTTCTCCAGGTCTGATATACTTTGAAATATAACGATCCTTATCCCCGTACGGCGCTTCGCGACAGGAGGCACACCGTGGAATACCACTACAAAGCTTTCATCTCTTACCGGCATCAGTCGCCGGATCAGGACGTGGCGAGAAAGCTGCATTCCTATATCGAGAATTATGCCATCCCCTCTTCCCTCAGGAAAAGCCTGGGCGTGCAGAAGATGGGCCGGGTCTTCCGCGACCAGGAGGAACTGGAGATCTCCGCCAGCCTCGG
This sequence comes from Bacillota bacterium, assembly GCA_017619985.1. Lineage (GTDB taxonomy): Bacteria > Bacillota > Clostridia > Peptostreptococcales > Anaerovoracaceae > RUG11894. The sequence continues at coordinate 6,819 of JAFZRG010000046.1, forward strand.
CGACGATATCCACGAGGCTCTGGAGCAGTCCGAATGGCTCATCTGCATCTGCTCCCCGCGCTACCTCGAATCCAGATGGTGCATGGAGGAATTGAATTACTTCCTTTCTCTGGGGCGGCGCGATCACGTCCTGACCATCCTGACCGAAGGCGAACCGGAGGACGTTTTCCCTGAAGAACTGCGTTCCCGCATCGCGGGTGACACGCAGGAGGAAGTGGAACCCCTGGCCGCTGACGTCAGAGGTGCGAACGTGACCGATATCCTGAAGAAACTGCAGGACGAACGGCTCCGCATCCTGGCCCCCATGCTTGGCGTGCACTACGACGATCTGCGACAGCGGGCGAAACAGAGGCGCACCCGCATGATCATGGCGGCAGGCGCCGCGGTGATCGTTCTGCTCTCCGGTTTCCTGGGCTATGCGTTCCATAAGAACGGACAGGTCAGCGCAGAGAGGAACACCGCTCTGACAGCGGAATCCGAATGGCTGGCCAAGTCGGCGAAGGAGGCACTAGACAACAACGACCGCATGCTGTCCCTGATGCTGTATCTGGAAGCCCTGCCGAAAGATCTGGATGACCCGGAGAGGCCGATCGTGGACAACGCAGCCAACGGCCTGATCTCCGCCGTGATCGGATCGAACGCAACGAATACCTATACCGGGGTCACGACGATGGAACTCGATTATAAATTCGAGAATAGGATCCTGGATCTGAAGGGCATCGACCACAAGCTTTTCCTGACCAACAGAGAAGCGATCGACGTATACGACATGGATACGGGAGCCTTTATCCAGAGGCTGGAATCGGATGAAGAGGACATCTATGGCACGTTCATCCGCAGCGAAGAGGATTATCTCGTATATCACAAAGATTATTACGAGCAGCATGCTTCTTACACTGAGACGAGAAAAGAAAACTATGAGGGTAGTTATGAGTACGACGGACTGACGCTGGGGGACAATCCCAACAGCTTTACCCTCTATACCCTCACCTATTACGAAGGCAACGCGGAAAAGGGGGTCTACGGGAACCTGAATTATCTCCACACGGAAAATCAGTCCTGGAAAGTTCCGGACCGCCGCTTCGACAGCGGGATCACCCATGTGGTGGTGACGAACGAACAGTATCTGGTCACTACCTGGGAGGATGAACCGTACGGCGCAACGGAATTCAGCCACATTTTTCTTGTAGATGAGTTCAACGAGATCGTCAATACCTATACCTATTCGAAGGCCAGAACGGATTACGGCGGGGAGGTCTATAGCGCCATTGCCTCCTCGGACGGCAGCGTGATCTTCGGGCGGTCCAACAACCAGATCTATCTGTGGAACCGCGAGTCGGCGGAATGGTTCCGGACGGTATCCAAAGAGCGTTTCGACAATACGAACATATCGGACATCAAAGCTCCGTCCCAGAGTAAGTTCAACTATATCGCAGTCTGTACCCAGGGCGGCAACGTCTATTTCTACGACTACGTGAAGGACGAGGTCCTGTTCAAACTGGACAATTCCTTCTACAAACTGGGTTCTATGATGTTCAACTACGATGGCAACCGCATCCTGTGCAAAGCCGACCACAACAGCGCGCTGATCTTCAGCTGCACGGACGGCAGCCTCATCGAGACCCTTACCGCCGATTTTCCGGTCATGACTGCCGAATATGCCCTCCAGGATTACTATGGGAACGCAAAGAACGATATCTATATCATTCTCTGCTACGGCAGTTACGGGCACAACAGCAACGATGTCAGCATGGACCGCATCATGATCTATTCCACGAATGCCGGGCAGGAAGCCGACCGGTACAAGACGATCCTTCATGCGAAAGGCTTCTCCGGGGCGGAATTCTCCGGAGACGGCAAGACGCTGTGGCTGGCCCAGGGTGCGTCCAACGTCATCAATACTCCCCTGAGCATCTGCGATACCGCCACCGGAAACGAACTGACAGTGATCGACGATCTGGCCTCCAGGATATACTCCTTCAAAGACCGTATGATCACTCAGGCAGCGCGAAGCGACCTGAGCTTCACGGAGGATACCAGGCCCTATCTCAGGATCTATGATGAAGATACGTTCGAAGAGATCACTACGGTCTATCCGACTTATCCCCACGTTTACGGCTCAGAGGGCCAGTATGACGGAGAAGTCGCCGGCATAATACTCGAAGCCCCGAAGTTCACGAAGGACGAAAAGGTCATGTTCCTGCAGTGGAACCACGGAGAATCTCTGAGCTATACGGAAGCCTTCCTCTTCGCTTATGATACGGAGACCTGGGAAGAACTATGGCGCATCACCGTCTACAACGCCCTTGACAGGGAAAACAACTCCGTCATGCCCGAAACGGAGGACTATGACGGCAATCTGTATCTCTATGCCTATCCATCCGGGGAGGACAGGATCCTGGTGGAATACCTCTACAATCCCGGTACGGCTAAGTATTACGTCCGGCCGGATTACAACAACCAGCTGGCCTATGAACTGAGGGATGCCATGACAGGAGAGGTTCTGGAGCACTTTGTCCCCGAAGGGACCTTCCGGACCGACTACGATGAGGATCTGGAACAGTTCCTCCTCTATCCAGACGAGGAAGCCTTCGACGAACATCGGCCATCCTTCGTTTTCAGCACGGAGTCTTTCGAGAATCATGCGGAGACTTATGTTTATGAAGAAGCTCCGGAAGAAGAAAAAGATGCCATCGATCCGGGCGGTAAAATCGCCGCGGAGCGCGGAGACCTCATGCTGATCAAGGGCAAAAGCGAGTACTATATCCTGAAGATGCCAACCCTGGAGGAGGCCATGGAATCCGCCCGGAAGATCCTCGGCGAAAGGACTCTGTCCGATGCCCAGAGGGAAGCTTACTTCCTGGCGCAGTGATCCAGAACCACACGATTCACGCGGAATATAATGGCAGAGAACGATGAATACTCCGGTCCGCAAATCAACGTTTACGCTTATAACAGCGGGAGCGAGGCCACGTCCCTTTCCCTGGCGGCAGTGAAGCTGGACGGCGAGGAATACGAAGCCTTCTTCAATATGGATCTTCCAGCCGGAAAACGAAGCGTGGAAGAAGTATTTTTCATGATCGACTTTGGAAATATCCCTGTCGCCGGGGAAGCGGAACTGACGTTCCAGATCACGGACCCGCAGACAGGGGAACCCATTGAGACACTTGCGCCCGTGACGATCGTGTTTGGCAGCTAGACATAAAGTTAGTCGATTTTGAATGATAAATCGCACGATATACCTTGTTATATCGTGCGATTTTTGTTATTCTGTTTTCAGGAGGATACCGCTATGTCGATCACTGCTACAGAACTGAAAACGAATCTCGGAAAGTACCTGGCGCTGGCTGCCACGGAAGATATCTTCATCACGCAATATGGGAAAGTCATCGCGAAGCTCAGCAGCCCGTTCCAAAGCCGCATCGAGATCGCGGAGTCCCTGTTCGGGTCACTGCCGCAGACGACGACCTGGGAAGAAGCGAAAGAAGCCAGACTGGAAACGCTATGAGAGTTCTTCTTGACACGAACATTATCGTCGACGTCCTTCAGAAACGTCAGCCCTGGTACCCTTCCGGCAAGGAGATCTTCGCCGCCGTCGCATATCAGGATATCATCGGATGTATTACTGCAAAACAGGCAAGCGACATCTATTTCTTTGCGTGCAGGCAATTCCGCGGTGAACCGAATATCGACACGAAGGCCCGGAAGATCATGAACAATCTGTTCGCGCTTTTCGAACTGATCGATTCCCGTGGTATCGACTGCGAAATGGCTCTTCTTCGTGAGAACGGAGACTTCGAGGACGCGATGCTGATCGAGAGTGCCATTCGTGAGAGGATCGACTGCATCGTCACACGAAATCCCGTACATTTTAAAAACTCTCCGGTCGCCGTGCATGACCCGGAGAGTTTTGCGAAATGGTTGAAGCGCTGAAAAACGGACCCATTCGGGTCCGTTTTATATTTCTCTGAATTCCAGGATCCTTTTCCCCCGGAACGTTTCGTTCTCCCTCGCGTACCGTTCTGCCTCCGAGCCTTTCTTGCCGTAAATGGTCGTCACGTAATTGTTCGGCGTCGGATCCCAGTTGTCCGCCCAGGCGTCCGGACCTCTGTAACAGCCGATCATCCACGGGCCGATGCGGGCGACGCTTTCCGGGATCGTGATGCTGCGCATCCATTCGCAGCAGCCGAACGCCCAGCTTTCGATCTCCGTCACGCTGTCCGGGATGACCACTTCGAACAGCGTGCATTCATAGAAGGCCGCGTCACCGATGCGGGTCACGCCATAGGGGATCGTCACCTTGTCGGCATAGGTCTCCATGAACGCGCCGTCCCCGATGGCGGTGACCCCTTCCGGAATCACGACATCGGAGATCTGCTCATCCGGAGCAAACCTGACCAGCACCCCGTCTTCGATCACAAACATAGGCAGATCACTCTTCATCGAGAAAGACGATGCCCTTCCCTGTAAAGCGCGCCTCGAAATCCGGAGAGACCTGGCTTCTGCGGACGTAGACCGTCAGATTGGGGCAATGCTGGAACATATTCGGTGTGATCGTATCCATGGTCGGCGGGATCTTGACGGTCTTCAGATTCGGGCAATTGAAGAACACGCCGAACGGTCCGGGGATCATGACCGCAGCCTTATTGAGATCGACGGATTCAATAAATGAGCTGCATTTGTCAAATGCGCGGGTTCCGATGACCCTTGCGAAAGGAGGTACGGTAATATCCTTTTTCGTTCCGTAGTATCCTCTTAAAAGACCGCGTTCCACGTCAAAATCGCCGACACGCACCAGATCGCCGCTCGCTCTCTTTTTGGCGTCTTCCGGCGAGTC
>JAFZRG010000047.1 GCA_017619985.1 Bacillota bacterium
CTTTCGTCCTCGACGAACAGACGCTCGAACGTCGTGATCTTCTTCTTGCCGAACAACGGGGATTTGTAGCCGCACCACAGATACCAGAAGAAGTCGATGCCTCTTTGCTTTCTCTTGTCGGTGGGCTTGCCGAAATACCCGGTGCGCACGAGCCGCTCGGCGTAGTCGAACCACTCCTTGCCGCTCATATAGCCGTCGGACGTCAGGATGTGGTCGAACTTGCCGTCCTCCGTCAGCGGCATGCAGCCGTGGAACAGCAGGTTGCCGTTGATGCACTTGTACAGGCCGCCGTTCGCGAACAGGAACCGGATGTGATCCTGCAGAAGCTCGCTCTCCAGGAACGCTCTCTGCAGGCGGTTCATGACGGCTTCCTCCTCGTCCGAAAGCTTGTACGGATCCGCCGGGTCGATCGTCGGGAAGAACGTGTTGTTCATCGGATATTCCTTGCCGTCGATCGTCACCGTATATTTATCGTAGTCCACCTTGTCGAGCAGGCGCAGCGCGTCCATCTCGTAGTACGGATGCTTTTCGATCAGCTGCCCCTCGAGCTTGAACTGCATGATCGCGATGGCTTTCGAGATCTTCGACAGCGACGCAAGGTCCGCGTCGTACATGGCGTCCTTCGTGGAAGCGACCGCCTTGAAGTTCGGACACGGGTCATTGCCGTAGGTGTTCATCGCGAACGTGACCAGCGGGCGCAGCGAGATGCCGTAGCCGACTTCCAGCGTGTGCAGGTTGTCGTAGCGGGTGCAGATACGGATGACGTTGGCGATGCAGGACTTGTTGCCCGCCGCCGCGCCCATCCAGAGGATGTCGTGGTTGCCCCACTGGATGTCCACGCTGTGGTAGTTCTTGAGCGTATCCAGCACGACGTCGCCGCCCGGGCCTCTGTCGTACACGTCGCCCAGGATGTGCAGGCGGAAGATGGCGAACTTCGAGATCAGACGGCAGAGGTTGATGATGAAATCGTCCGACGCGTCCACCTCGATGATGGATTCGATGATGTTCTGCCGGTGATCGCCCCGTCCGAGCGCCACGCTGTTGGACCCGTACAGCAGCTCCTCGATGATGTACGTATATTCCTTGCCCAGGCGTTTCCGCACGTAGGAACGGCTGTATTTGAACGTGACCAGTTCCAGCAGCTTGATGAGCCGGTTGAGCGTATCGGAGTAGAAATCGTGCAGATCGCCTTCGATCTCGTCTTTCATGATCTCCAGTTTTTCTTCCGGGTAATAGACGAGCGTGGCGAACGAGCGCCTCTGTTCGGGGGTCATGTCCGTGAAGGTCTCGTCGATCTTCAGCTTGATGGTCCCGGAGGCGTTGCGCAGAATGTGGTTGAAAGCTTCGTATTCTCCGTGGATATCGGAAAGGAAATGTTCGGTGCCTTTCGGCAGATTCTGGATGGCGTTGAGATTGATGATCTCGGCAGAAGCGGCGGAAACGGTGCCGTATTCCTCTGCGAGCAGCCTCAGATACTTCAGGTCTGACGTGGAATAATTCATACTCTCCTCCGCGGCCCGTCGAAAAAGGGCTCTATATAAGTAGTATACCATACCGATCCTTTTATGCTATAATAATTCAGTTGAAAGGAAACGTATGATCAGGATCTATCCGTCACAATTCAAAGGACGCATCAAAGCCCCCGCCTCGAAAGCGCATGCGCAGAGGCTGCTTTTCGCGTCCGCATTGACGAACACCGCGACCCTGATCAAGAACGTTCCGGAATGCGACGATATCGACACGACGCTGCAGTGCCTGCTGGACTTCGGCTGCACGGTGGAAAAGCACGGCGAAACGGAGATCAAGATCTTCCCGTTCGTCAAGACGAACCCCGTGCCCTCCGCCGAATTCGACTTCCGGCAGAGCGGCACGACCGCGCACTTCGCCATCCCTCTCGCCGCCGCGTTCGGCATCCGTTCGCAGTGCAGGGCCAGCGGGACCCTCATCAGAAGGCCGCTGATCCCCCTCTCCAGCCGCATGGCGCTGCGCGGGGTCACGTTCAGCAGCTTCAACCTGCCCCTCACCATGAGCGGCATGCTGCAGCCCGGCGAATACGTGTTCGCCGGCGACGAAGGGTCGCAGTACATCTCCGGCGCGCTGATGGCGCTGCCCCTCCTGCGCGACGACAGCATCATCCGGCTCTCCTCTCCCCTCGTGGACGGCACGTTCATCGACATCACGCTGAACACGCTCGAGGAATTCGGCATCAAAATCGACATCGATGAGGAGGGCTTCCACATCCCCGGACGGCAGATCTACAAGAGCCCCGGCAAGATGGTCGTGGAGAACGACTGGGGCCTGAGCACGATGTGGGCCTGCGCAGGCTGCCTGTCGAAGGACGACGAGGACCCGGTCATCGTGGACGGCCTGCCGGCAAGGACGGTGCAGATGTACCGGAGATTCAAGGAGATCATGTCCCTGCTCCGCTACGACGTCAAATATCTGAACGTCGACGCGAGCGAGACGCCGAACCTGGCCTGCCTGTACGCGGTCATCGCCGCGACGAAGGGCTCCGGCCTCGATCTGACCGGCGTGCCGCAGCTGCGGTATAAGGAAACGGACCGCCTGAAGACCATCTGCGAATGCATCCGCACTCTTGGCGCTACGGCGGTGCCTACCGCAGACGGACTCCACATCGAAGAGCGCAGCGATCTCGATTATCCCGAAGACGTACAGATCGACTGCAAGGGCGATCCCTGGATCTTCATGTCCATGGCGCTGGCCGCGGGGTGCCTGCCGAAACCCATCGTCCTGGACGACGAGCACTGCGCCGAAAAAGTCTACCGCCACTTCCTGCGGGACTACAAAGAACTCGGCGGAAAATACGAAATATTGTAGCAAGCCTCATTGACAACCCCCACTAGTGGGGGTTATTATATTTCTCGATGAAACAATATCTTTAAGTTGGTACAGAGAGACCGACAAGATCCAATAGTGCTCCGCTGCAGTTGCAGCCGCCTGTGCGCAAATTCTGTCTTGCCGGTCCGGCAAGGCATTTTTATTGGAGCGGAACGCATGGAATTCAGAGCGACCCTGATGAACGAAGAAGATGTCCGCCGCGCGCTCAAGCGCATGGCGCATCAGATCATCGAAAAGAACGAAGGCTGCGATGGATTAGTGCTTCTGGGCATCAAGACCCGCGGAGTCCCTCTCGCGAAGCAGCTGGCCGCCTTCATCAAGGACATCGAAGGCGCGGACGTGCCCGTCGGCGAGCTCGACATCACCCTCTACCGCGACGATCTGACCGAGATCTCCGAGGAGCCTGTCATCGGCAGCGCGCCTACGGACATGGAGGTGGACAAGAAGATCGTGGTGCTGGTGGACGACGTCATCTACACCGGCCGCACGGCAAGGGCCGCGCTGGACGCGGTCTCCGCCATCGGCAGGGCTTCCCGCATCCAGTTGGCAGCGCTCGTCGACAGGGGTCACAGAGAACTGCCCATACGCCCTGACTACGTCGGCAAAAATGTGCCTACCGCCCGCAGCGAAGTCATTTCCGTCCTGATGGAAGAGACCGACGGGCGTACCGGGGTCGATCTGTACGAGAATCGGTAAAGGAGAATAGTATGAACAACCAGAACGGCGCCATTTACAACGCCAGAGAACTGGGCACGCAGAAGATGCTCGTTCTCGGCCTCCAGCATCTGTTCGCCATGTTCGGCGCAACGGTGCTCGTACCTATACTGACCGGCCTGAGCGTTTCCACGACCCTGCTCTTCGCGGGTCTCGCAACGCTTTTCTGCCATTTCGTAACAGGGCGTAAGGTGCCCGTCTTCCTGGGTTCCTCCTTCGCTTTCCTGGGCGGCTACTTCAGCGTCAAAGCCATGGCCGTCGACGCGGGCTACACCGAGGCGCAGGGCCTGGTCTACGCATGCGTCGGCATCGCCTGTGCGGGCCTGATGTATCTGATCCTCGCTCTCATCTGCAAGGGGATCGGCGCGCATAAAGTAATGCGGTTCTTCCCGCCCGTGGTCACCGGCCCGATCATCATCGCGATCGGCCTCATCCTGGCCCCCTCCGCTCTCAACAACTGCGCGACCAACTGGCCCATCGCCCTCGTCGCGATCGTCGTGGTCATCGTCTGCAACATCTGGGGCAAGGGCATGATCAAGATCATCCCGATCCTGCTCGGCGTCCTCGTTTCCTACCTCGTCGCAGCCGTGACCCATAACGTCGACTTCAGCGCCGTCGCTTCGGCCCCCTGGATCGGCTTCCCCATCGCGAAGGAGAACACGGTCTTCTCCCTGCTCGGCAACGCGGACAGCGGCATGCTCCTCTCCGCGATCATCACCATCGTGCCCATCGCATTCGCGACCATGATGGAGCACATCGGCGACATCTCCGCCATCGGTGGTACGGTCGGAAAGGACTTCATCGATGACCCGGGTCTGCACAGAACGCTGATCGGCGACGGTATCGGCACCTCCATCGCGGCCCTGTTCGGTGCTCCGGCCAATACGACCTACGGCGAAAACACCGGCGTCCTGGCCCTCACGAAGGTCTACGATCCGTTCGTCATCGAACTGGCAGCCATCTACGCCATCATCCTGAGCTTCTGCCCGAAGTTCGCGGCCATCATCACGTCCATGCCGGCAGCGACGATCGGCGGCGTTTCCATCATCCTGTACGGCATGATCTCCGCCATCGGCATCCGCAACATGGTCGAGAACCACGTCAACTTCCAGGAGTCCAGAAACATCATCGTCGCGGCCCTGATCATCGGCCTCGCGCTCGGCATCAACTTCTCCGGTTACCTCGGCGCGGACATCACGACGGCCGGCAACAACGCCGCAGGCGCCATCACCTTCTACGCAGGACAGATCAAGATCAGCCTCTCGGGCCTTGCAGTCGCCTCCATCGTGGGCATCGTGCTCAACGCGATCCTGCCCGGCAAGGACGAACAGTTCGGCGAGGACCCGGACAAGACCCTGGCCAGCAGTTTAGGCAAGTACTGATCCGAAGCATAAAAATACCGGGGATGCCCCCGGAAACGCAAAAGCCGTGCCTTTTCAGGCACGGCTTTGTTGATCGATCGGAAAATTATAGGTTCTTGAGCTTCCCTAAGCACTTTCTGCAGACGTTCTTACCTTCGAACTGGACGACGTCTGTCGCGTCGTTGCAGAAGATGCAGGCAGGCTGATACTTGCGAAGAATGATGTCGTTACCTTCTACGAAGATCTCGATGGGATCGCCCTCGGCCAGGTCGAATGTGTTTCTCAGTTCCTTGGGGATGACTATTCTTCCAAGTTGATCCAACTTTCTTACGATTCCCGTTGCTTTCATAGTATCTTTGCTCCCTTTTTTGATCATGATACAGAATAAACCGTTGCGATAAAACCAAATACGATTATATCAAAATAGAAATATTTGTCAACCTGACACGATGGAATTCCGCAGGTCTGCCTATTTCTTATCCTTGGTGCGGGAAAGCTTCGCAAGGCCTGCCGCCGCATTCACCAGATTGGTGGCAGCCCTCAGGCCGCTGCGGTTGTTCGCGATCACGCCGGTCACGTCGGAAACGGAACGGGAAACGTTCTTGACGATGCCCTGAACGCTGTCCAGGTCTTCCCTTGCTGTCGTGCTGAGCGCCTCGACGTTCTCCATGGTCTTGGCCAGCGACTTGAGCGTGGGAAGCAGTCTTGCGAAAACGACGGCCAGGATGGCGACTGCGATGATCGCCACGCCAAGCAGGATATAGATAAGCAGTTGCTGAACACTGATCGTAATCATAGTTTTCCTCCTCGTTTCCCCCTGTACCTGTAATTATGCAATTTTTGGGCATTCTTTACAAGTGTTGTTTTTACGGGCGGACGACAGTATAATAAAAATGGATGATTACGGAGGTTCAACTTGGCTAAGTATATAGTAGAACAATCAGGGCCGCTTCGCGGAGAGGTGACCATTTCCGGCAGCAAAAACGCCGTTCTGCCCATCATGGCGGCGACGCTCCTGTCTGACGGCGTATGCGAGATCAACGACGTTCCGCATCTGCTCGACGTGGACGTCATGTGCGAGATCTTAAGATCCCTGGGATCGACCGTCACGGAGAACTGGGAGACGCACACCATCACGGTCGCCCCCGGTGACCACACCATCTCCGAGGTCCCGCACGAACTCGTCAAAAAGATGCGCGCATCCATCTTCGTGATGGGTCCGCTTCTGGCGAAGACCGGATCGGCGAGCATCGCGCTTCCCGGCGGCTGTTCCATCGGGAACCGTCCGATCGACTTGCACAACAAGGGACTCCGCCTTCTGGGCGCTAAGATCCTGACGGGAGACGGCGTCGTGGAAGCACTGGCCCGCAGCGGTCTGAAAGGCGCGCTGGTCTATCTGGACTTCCCCAGCGTCGGCGCTACGGAGAACATCATGATGGCCGCCACGCTGGCAAAAGGCACGACCGTCATCGAAAACGCGGCGGAGGAACCGGAGATCGTCGATCTTGCGAACTTCCTCAACAAGATGGGGGCTAAGATCAAAGGCGCCGGCACCGATACGATCCGCATCGAAGGTGTCGATACGCTGCACGGCACCCGCCACGCGGTCATCCCGGACCGCATCGAGACAGGAACGTTCATGGTCGCCGCGGCGATCACCAGGGGCGATGTTCTGATCAAGAACAGCGTGCCGGATCACGTCCGTCCCGTCATCGCGAAGCTCATGGAATGCGGCGCGTCCGTCAACGACGAAGTCGACGGCCTGCGCGTGCGCGGCGACCTGAACAAACTGGTCGCGACCGACATCAAGACCCTTCCCTACCCGGGCTTCCCGACCGACATGCAGGCGCTGTTCATGGCGCTGCTCACGACCGTGGACGGCACGAGCGCCGTCATCGAAACGGTCTTCGAGAACCGCTTCATGCATGCGGCGGAACTCTCGCGCATGGGCGCCAACATCCGCGTAGACGGCAGGACCGCGATCGTTCCCGGCAACAAGCATCAGCTCGTAGGCGCACAGGTCATCTCGACCGACCTGCGAGCAGGCGCGGCGCTTGTGCTGGCAGGGCTCGTCGCGAAGGGCACGACCGAGGTGTCCGAGATCTATCACATCGAGCGCGGCTACGAGGGATTCCACGACAAGTTGACCGCCTTAGGCGCGAAGATCGAGCGCATCGAAGACTGAACCGGATAAGCAAACGAAAAGAGGCCTTTTTC
>JAFZRG010000003.1 GCA_017619985.1 Bacillota bacterium
ATTTTACCATAATCCGGAGTATCCATGATACAATAAAGCAAGACAGGAGGACTTTCCATGAGACAGGAAACAGAATGGGGCTACATCGACTGGGAATACCTGCCCAGCCCGGACGATCCGAAGCGTTGGTTTTCCGTGGGGACGACATGCATTTTGCCGGGTAAAGGCATGGCGCCGCACGTGCACTATGCTAACGAACAGTTCCTGTATATTCTGCAGGGCGAGGCCGACGTCAAGTTCAACGGGAAAGAGCTCCATGTCAAGGCAGGCGACCACTTTTCCCTGGAATCCGATACGACCCACGAAGCTGTCAATACCGGGCAGGAACCCTACAAGGAACTCATGGTGACGAACCCGATGCCGCTGGCGGAAGGGAGTTTCCAGGGGCTGACCCGTGCCATCCGCCGCAACGACATCGATCCCAAGCTGGACGAAGCAAACAATAAAAAACTGCGCACAGCCGCGGCAGCGCTGCAGGGAGAGATCCTGGAAGGGGTCAGCATCCCCTACTGCCTCTTCGACGGCACAGGAGAAGTCATCCTGCAGAACGACCGCTATCCGGCCGTCTGCACAAGCCATTGCCAGCCTGCTTTCGCGCCGCAGGAGTGCCCGTGTCATACCTGCAGCGTGGCGGATGCAGAAGCGACGGAGATCGAAGGCATCTATCGCTACACCTGTCCGCACCGCATGTCGGTCTACCTCATCCCGGTCCTCTTGAATGACCGCATCGCCGGCATCCTGCGGGGCGGCCAGCATTTCTATTCGGAAGGCGAGATCGCGGAAGGAGCGCGCGACGACCGCTACGATACTCCTTACGGCACGCGTCTCGGCATACGGCAGACGCTCGGCAGGATCGCCCGCAGGCTCGCGCGCTTCTGCGAGATGCTCGACGCGGAGCAGACGCTGTCCGATGCGGAAGAAAAGGTGACGAACCTGAAGATCGACCACCATTTCCTGTTCAATACGCTGAACAGCCTGGCGGGCATGGCCCTTTCCGGCAACCGCATGGAACTGTACACCGGCATCGTGGATCTGTCGAAGCTGTTCCGCTACTCTCTGCAGCAGGGCGACCGCATGGCGCCGCTGCAGCAGGAACTCGATTACCTGTCCGCCTACCTGGATCTGCAGAAACTGCGGTATCACGACGATCTTTCCGTCCGCATCTCGGTGGACGACGACTGCAAGGAAGTGAGCGTGCCGTTCAATTTCCTGCAGCCGATCGCGGAGAACGCGTTCACGCATTCCTTTATCGATTATGAACAAAAAAAGACGCTGGCCATCCGCGCCTACGCGCAGGCGAGCCAGGTCTTTATAGAAGTCGAGAGCAACGGAAACGCGCCGGATCCGGAAGACGCTGCGCGCATCACGGAAGGATGGGCGTCCGCTTCGGGCCACGGACTTTCCTTTATTTACGAGAAACTGCGCCGCTGTTACGGCAGCGATTTCGATCTGCGCATGGACCTCACCCATTCAGGTCACACACGGGTGACCGTGCGCATCCCCAGGTAACTACAGATACGTCTCCATAAACGCTTTCCGCACGTCCTCGGGCACCAGTTTGCCGCCGGTCGCCCAGGCGATGTGGGAGGCGTTTTTCATTTTGTCCGCCAGGCCGTTCTCGTAGAGATACGCCTTGAATTCAGCCGCTTTTGCCAGTTTGACGGGTCCTTCGAACGCCGCGCAGGAACTGGGTTCGATAAAGATGCCTTCCGAACCGTACAGGTCGCGCATGTATTCGTAGATCTTCGCGTCCTCGAGCGTCGCTTCGCCGGAGAGCAGCGGTTCCATGATGCGGCCGACCAGCTTCGACGCTCTGCCGACAGCCAGTCCGTCCGCATGCGTCTTGCCGGACAACCCGATATCCTGCACGCAGATCTGATCGTGCAGTCCCGTCGCCATGCCCAGCACCATGCAGCAGGCCTGGACCGGTTCCGTAAAGAACACGTGTACGTTGTCGCCGTACAATTGCTTTAAGCCGAACGTGACTCCGCCGGGCGCGCCGCCCACGCCGCAGGGAATGTAGACGAACAGCGGATGGTCTTCATCCACGGTCACGCCGGCATCGTCCAACTGCTTCTGCATCCGCTCCGCTGCCACGGCATAGCCCATAAAGAGTTCTTTCGAGTTTTCGTCGTCCACGAAGTAACTGTCGGGATCCGCGTCGGACAGCGCCCTGCCCTCCGTGATCGCCTTGCCGTAGTCGCCGGCGTATTCGACGACCGTCACACCGTGAGCCCGCAGATAATCCTTCTTCCACTGTTTCGCGTCCGCGGACATATGCACGATGGCCTGATAGCCCAGATGCGCGCTCATCATGCCGATGGAGACGCCGAGGTTGCCGGTGGATGCCACCTGCACCTTGTGCTTCGCGAAATACGCGATGGCTTCGGGCTGCAGGAGTTTCATCGGGTCATCGTCCCGGGACGTGAAGATGCCGGCCTCCAGCGCAAGATCTTCTGTGTGCTTCAGCACGTCGTGGAAACCGCCGCGCGCCTTGACGGAACCCGCAACGGCCAGATCGCTGTCCCGTTTCACGAACAGCCTGCCGCCTTCGAGATCCGCGCCGTATTTTTCCAGAAGCAGCGCTTTCATGGCCGGGATCTCCGTCAGCGGAGATTCGATGATGCCGTTCGTTTCCGCCGTTTCCGGGAAGATCTTTGCGAGCAGCGGCGCAAAACGGGCCAGCCGGTCCGAAGCTTCTTTGATGTCCTCCGGACCGAACGTCAGGCCGTCCTTTGCTCCCGCAAACGGGACCTTCTTCGGGTTCACCCAGCAGACTTCCTTCGCCTTGGCCAGATCTGCCACAACAGGCGCCTGTTCGATCCATTTTTCCATATCCATAACGTTCTTCCTCCAAAAAGTTCAGCGTATGATGCAAGTGTACATCATACGCTGAGAAACTGCAACGGACGCTTGCGCTAGAAGCTGCCTTCCTTTTCTCTCTTCTGATAATCGTCCCAGACGCCGTCCGGATCTTCGATGCCGAATTCCGCGGGGTGGAAGACGGGATCTTTGCCGGCCTTGCGCTGCGCTTCGTAGTCTTTCAGGAGCTTGATCGCCTGGCCGCTGATGATGAGCATGCCGATGATGTTGAACCACGCCATGCCGCCGCAGCCGATGTCGCCCATGCTCCAGACCACTTCGTCGTCCACGAGGACGCCGGCGAACACGGAGATCAGGAAAACGATGCGGAAGATCATGGTCGCCGTCTTGCTTTCCTTGGACAGATAGCGGACGTTGGCTTCCGCCTGATAGTAGTAACCCATCAGGGACGTGAACACAAAGATGACCACGATGATCGCCAGAACTTTGCCGGCCCAGCCGCCGAAGAAGCTGATCAGAGCCGTCTGTGCCCACAGGATGCCGTAGGCGATGCCGGGGAGGTTCTCCGTGATCATGCCGCTCGCGCCGGAAACGTTGTAGCTGCCGGTGAGCAGGATGATCATCGCGGAGCAGGTGCAGACGAGGAGCGTGTCGATGTAGACCGAGCCTGCCTGAACGAGGCCCTGTTTGGCCGGGTGGGAGCACTCGGCGGACGCAGCGATGATGGGGCCGGAGCCCTGGCCTGCTTCGTTGGAGTATACGCCACGCTTGACGCCCCACTGGACTGCGGTGCCGATGATGGAGCCGTACAGCGCGTTGGCGCCGAACGCGGAGCTGAAGATGAGCTTGAACACGCCGGGGACCTTCGTGATGTTCGCGAACGTGATGATGAGCGCGAAGATCAGGTAGGCAACGCACATGACCGGTGCGAGGATCTCCGCCACGCGGGAAATGCGCTTGACCCCGCCGAAGATGACCATTGCGATGAGCACGACGGTGATGACGCCAATGACGATCGGGCTGGCGCCGAACGCGTTATTGAACGTGGAAGCGATGGACTGGACCTGCACGCCGGGCATCATGATTCCCGGGCCGAAGATCGCCATGATGGCGAACGCGATCGCCAGCGGTTTGAACTTGACGCCTCTTTCGATGAAGTGCGCCGGACCGCCGACGTAGACGCCGTCAGGACCGAGGCGCTTATATGCCTGGGCGAGCGCGGTCTCGGAGAACGCGGACGCTGCGCCGATCAGGGCGATGCACCACATCCAGAACACAGCGCCGGGGCCGCCGAAGTAGATGGCCGTCGCAACGCCTGCGATGTTGCCCATGCCCACGCGGCTGCCTACAGTCGCGCAGAAAGACTGGAACGGCGTGATGCCCTTGTCCGTATCGGGCTTGGCGACGATCAGCTTGCACATCTCCTTGAAGAGACGGAACTGGGGGAACTTCATGCGGATCGAAAGGTACAGGCCTGCCGCAAGGCAGAGATAGACGAGCGCCTTGCTCCAGATGATGCCGTTCAATCCGTTCACCAGACTGACGTAAAGATCGTACATTTTAGACTCTCCTTTGCAATAATTGCACAAAATTCAGGGTTTTCAGGGTATAAAAAGCGAGGCGTCCGAGCGCCGGGCGCCCCGCTTTGATGGGAAACGATTCAATTGGAGGTGTTTATCAGGTCTAGTCTTCGAACGCGCCTGCCGGGTAGAGCGGGAAGGCGGAGATGAGTTCTTTCGCTTCCTTCTCGCAGGCTGCCAGAACGGCTGCGTCTTCCGGCGCTTCGGCGACTCTTCTCATGATGTTGGCGACGACCTTCAGTTCGTCCGGGCCAAGCCCTCTCTGCGTCGTGGAGGTGAGGCCGATGCGGGCGCCGCTTGTGACGAACGGAGATGCCGGGTCGTTCGGGATCTGGTTCTTGTTGACGGTGATGTTGATGGAATCCAGCGCATTCTGGAACACCTTGCCGGAGATGCCCTTGGAGCGCAGGTCTACGAGCATCAGGTGGTTGTCCGTGCCACCGGATACGACGCGGAAACCCTCTTCTTCCATGAACTTCGCCATGGCCTTCGCATTGTCCAGGATCTTCTGCATCAGCGCCTTGAATTCAGGAGAGGCGGCATATTTCATGGACCAGATCTTCGCTGCCATCGTGTGGAAGTGGACGGAACCCAGGGAACCGGGGAACGTGCCGCGGTCCAGGAGCTTGGCGTGCTATTCCTTGCAGAATACCATGCCGGCTCTGGCGGAGCAGAACGTCTTCGTCGTGGAGGACGTTACGAAGTCCGCGTACGGAATGGGGCTGGGGATGACCTTCGCCGCGACCAGGCCTGCGATGTGCGCCATGTCGACCATGAAGTACGCGCCGACTTCCTCAGCGATCTTCGCCATTCTCTCGTAGTCGATCAGTCTGGGATAGGCGGACGCGCCGGCGATGATCAGCTTCGGCATGACTTCCTTGGCTTTCGCCTCCAGAGCGTCGTAGTCGATCTGTTCGGTCTCGGGGTCAACGCCGTAGAAATCGTGATGATAGATCTTGGACACCCAGTTGGCCGGGGATCCGTGGGTCAGGTGACCGCCCTGGTCGAGCCGCATGGACAGGATCTTATCGCCCGGTTCGAGCACGGCAGCGAAAACGCTGTAGTTCGCCGTGGAGCCGGAATAGGACTGCAGATTGACATGTTCCGCGCCGAACAGTTCTTTCGCTCTCTGCCAGCCGAGTTCCTCGATCTTGTCGACGACGCCGGAACCGGCCTGGAATCTCTTGTGGGGCAGACCTTCCAGGGTCTTGTTGGTGAGGACGGATCCGGACAGTTCCATGACCTCCAGGGGCACGGTGCTTTCGGACGCGATCATTTCGATGGTGTTTTCCTGTCTCTTCAGGTCTTCCAGGACCAGTTCGTAGAGTTCAGGGTCGGACTGACGGGTATACTTCAGCATGGTTTTCTCCTCCTTGCATGCGGTTTGGTTCTGTTTACGGCCTTATCTTATACGGAAAAGGGAAGCTCGAATATCTCCATTCTTGCTCCCCTTTTTATCAAAATTGATCTTCTATTTTCCTGCCTTCTGATATTCGGCAGGGGTGACGCCGGTATAGCGCTTGAAATACTTGTAGAAATTGTTCAGGCTGTCGTAGCCGACGGATTCCGACGCCTCCTGGATGCTCATGCCCTCTTCGAGCAGCCTTCTGGCGTTCTCCACGCGCACGCGGTTGAGATAACCGAGTACGCTTTCGCCCATATGGCTCTTGAACAGCCTCGCCATGTGGCTCGGCGTCAGGTAGAATTGGTCGGCGAGTTCCGTCAGGCCGATCTTTTCCGCGTAGTGAGCCCTAAGAAATGCCGCTGCCTCGTTGATGGTCTTGTTGCCCGTAAAGTTCCATCCGGTCGCCCGCGCTGCCGCCTGCTGCACCTGGGCCAGTTCGATCGGTTTGAGAAGAATGTCTGCGGCGCCGAACCGCAGCGCTTTCTGGGCATAGTCGAACATGTCGTACGCCGTGATGATGACGTACTTCCGGTCCGGTTCCGCCGCCATGACTTCGAACCCGTTCATGACGGGCATCTGAATGTCCAGGAAGACAAGGTCCGGATCCTCCTTGCGGATGAGTTCGACGCCGAGTTTTCCATTCGGCGCGGACCCGGCGATCTCCAGAGGAAGGTCGCCCCGATCTGTAAAGTACCGCAGGATCGCTTCTGTCGTAGGTTCGTCGTCGATGATGACCGCCCGTATCATACATTCTCTCCTCTTTTCTCTATTTTACCATACAAAAGCCGCCCCGGGAAAGGGCGGCTCTTCATGGTCAAAAAGGAGTTCGGTCTTATTTGTCGAACAGGTGGCACGCCACGAGGCGTCCGTCTTCGACTTCTTTCAGCACCGGCGCTTCTTTCGCGCAGCGCTCCGTCGCATACGGGCAGCGGGTGCGGAAATGGCAGCCGCTGGGCGGGTTGACGGGGCTGGGGATCTCGCCGGTCAGCATGTCCTTCTGATCCTTTCTGTATTTCGGATCGGGGATGGGCACGGCTTCGAGCAGGAATTTCGTGTACGGATGGAGCGGATTCGCGTAGATGTCGCGAGTCACGCCCAGTTCGCACACCTTGCCCAGGAACATGACGCACACGCGGTCCGACAGATAGCGGACTACGGACAGGTCGTGCGAAATAAAGACGTAGGTCAGTTTCATCTCCTGCTGCAGGTCGCCCAGCAGGTTCAGGATCTGGGACTGGATGGAAACATCCAGCGCCGATACGGGCTCGTCGCAGATGATCAGCTTCGGGTTGAGCGCCAGGGCTCTCGCGATGCTGACTCTCTGCCGCTGACCGCCGGAGAACTGGTGCGGATACCGGTACATGAATTCGGGCCGGATGCCGCATTTTCTCATCAGGTCTTCGACGCGGTCCGTGTCTTCCTTCGCGGTCTTGTTCACCTTGTGGGTGACCAGCGGCTCCGCGATCAGGTCGCGGACGCGAAGACGCGGGTTGAGGGACGCGTACGGATCCTGGAAGACCATCTGCATCTGCTTGCGCTGCGTGCGCAGCTCTTCGATGCCCATCTTGCCGAGATCCTTGCCTTCGAAGAAGACCTGGCCCCTCGTCGGGTCGAGCAGGCGGATGATCAGGCGTCCCAGGGTGGATTTGCCGCAGCCGGACTCGCCTACGACGCCGAGGGTCTCGCCCTCGAAGATCTGCAGGTTGACGTCCGTCACGGCGTGGACCGTCGCTTTGTTCTTGCCGAAGGATCCGGATTTCGTGGGGAATTCCTTGGTCAGATCTACAGTTTCGACCAATACTTTATTTTCCACTCTCCATCACCTCCTTGTTCGCCAGGAAGCAGCGCACCTTGTGGCCGTCCCCGATATCGTAGAGATCGGGCTCGTACTCGGTGCAGATCTGCATCGCCTTGTCGCAGCGGGTGCAGAACCGGCAGCCCTTGGGCAGGCTGAGCAGGTTCGGCACGAGGCCGCGGATCGTAAACAGATGGTCCTTCACCTCGGTCGTCTTCGGAATGGAGTTCAGCAGGCCGTAGGTGTACGGGTGGGTCGGGTTCTCGAAGATCTCGAACACGCTCGCCTCTTCCATGATCTTGCCTGCGTACATGACGTACACGTAGTCGCAGGATTCCGCCACGACGCCCAGGTTGTGGGTGATCATGATGACGGCTGTCCCCTTCTCCTTCTGCATCTCCTTGATCAGGTACAGGATCTGGGCCTCGATGGTGACATCCAGAGCCGTGGTGGGCTCGTCGCAGATCATCAGCGAGGGGTTGCAGACCATGGCCATACCGATCATGACTCTCTGGCGCAGACCGCCGGACAGCTGATGCGGATAGGAATAGAACCGTTTCTCCGGTTCGGGGATGCCGATGCGGCGGAAGATGTCGATGGCGATCTTCTTCGCCTCTTCCTTGCTGACGTCCTGGTGCTGGCGCACCGCCTCCATCACCTGTTTGCCGATGGTGAACACCGGGTTGAGGGAGGTCATCGGCTCCTGGAAGATCATGGAGATCTCGTTGCCGCGGACGTCGCACATCTCGCGCTTGGAAAGCTCGAGCAGATTTCTGTCCTTCAGCCAGATCTCGCCTTCCACGACGCGTCCGGGGTGCTGCAGCAGCTGCATCACGGACATGGCGGTCATGGATTTGCCGCAGCCGGATTCTCCTACCAGGCCGACGGCTTCTCCTGCGCGGACGGTGACGTCGACGCCGTCCACAGCGGGAACGACGCCCTTGGATGTGAAGAACTGCGTCTTCAGTCCTCTGATTTTCAGTATCGTATCATCCATAACGTCGCCTCCTTACTGCTCCTGCAGACGCGGATCGAGCTTGTCGCGCACCGCGTCGCCAAGGAAGTTGAACGCAACGACCAGGATCAGGATCGCGATACCGGGCGCCAGCGTGATGGTCGGGTTGCGGTCCAGATAGGACTTCGTCTGATAGACCATCAGACCCCAGCTCGTCATGGGCGGCTGTGCGCCGATGCCCAGGAACGACAGGCTGGATTCGGTCAGGATGTTGCCCGGGATGTGGTTCGTGAGCATGACGATCAGCGTGGGCAGGCAGTTGGGCAGGATGTGCCGCAGCATGATGACGCCCCGCTTGACGCCGATGGACGTCGCCGCCTCCACGTATTCCTTCTCGCGGAGGGACAGTACTTCGGATCGGACGACTCTGGCGGTACCGGCCCAGTTGACAAAGCTCAGCGCCAGGAAGATCGTCAGGAAGCCCGGTCCTATCGTATAGGATACGACCATCGCCAGAAGCAATGACGGGAACGCCATGCAGATATCCGCGATACGCATGATGATCGTATCCACCTTGCCGCCGACAAAGCCTGCCGTGATGCCCAGGATCGCTCCGAGGGTCATGGAGACCAGCGTCGGGAACAGGCCGATCATCAGCGAGATGCGGCCGCCGTAGATCATGCGGGACAGCACGTCGCGGCCCAGTTTGTCGCAGCCCAGCAGATGTTCCTTCGAAGGCAGCGCCAGACCGTTGGCAAGGTCTGTCTCCACGGGATCGTAGGGAGCGAACAACGGTGCGCCGACGCAGATCACGATGTAAAGGATGATGATGATCAGCGAGACCAGCGCGACCTTATTGTGCTTGAAGATGCTCCAGAATTTTTCCCATGTATTCTGGTACGGCGCGATCTCCGCCTCCGCGGATTCCTCCACGTGGACGGGGGTCAGGGCGCCGTCGGGGATCCAATCGGTGCCTTCTGTCGGCGCCGGATTTGTCGTGACCGCAGCAGCGGCCAGTTTCTTTTTACCGAACATGGCGCACCTCCTACTGCGTACGGATCTTCGGATCCAGGAACGAATACAGGATATCCGCCACCAGGTTGCCGACGATGATGATCAAGGTGGAAAAGATGACGGAGCTCTGCAGCAGCGGCATGTCGCGTTGGTTGATCGCGGAGACCATCAGCTGTCCGATACCGCCGATGCCGAAAACGGATTCGGTGATGACGGCGCCGGAAAGCAGGCTGGCGAACTGCATGGCCATCATGGTGACGACCGGGATCATGGAGTTCTTCAGTCCATGGCGCGTAACGACCGCGCTCTCGACGAGACCTTTCGCTCTCGCGGTGCGGATATAGTCGTTCTTCATGACGCCGAGCAGGCTGGAACGGGTCAGACGGGCGATGGAGCCCGAAGACGCCCAGCCCAGAACGATGGCCGGCATGATCATGTGGCGCCAGGTCGAATAGCCTGAGATCGGAAGCAGCTTCAGCTTATACCCCAGGATATACTGCAGGAGCATGGCCGCCCAGAATACGGGCAGCGAGATCCCGACCAGAGAGAACCCCATCAGCGTTCTGTCCAATATGGTGTCTTTCTTGATCGCGGAAATGATGCCTGTCGGTATACCTATGATCCAGGCTACCAACGCCGACGTGATCGCCAGCTTGACCGTGTTCGGGAACGCCGTCATGATCAGCTGGGTCACGGGACGTTTCAATTTGTACGAATGCCCGAGATCCCCGTGAAGCATACCCCACAGATACCGCCCGAAGCGGACCATCACAGGATCGTTCAGACCCATTTGCTCGGTCACCCTGTCGATGACCGCCTGATTGGCCTTTTCCTTCATCATGACCTGGATCGGATTGCCCGGAAGCACCTGCAGGAGCAGGAACACGATCAGGATGATGGCGATGATGATGGGGATCGTCACAAGGATACGGTTGACGATATACTTAACCATCCCACTAATTCCTTTTTAACCATAATGGGGAGCGCCCCCAAAGAGGCGGCGCTCCCCACGATTTCTTAAGTCTCTGGTTTCAGGTTCCGAAGAACAGGTCGCTGTTATTTGCCGAGATCGAGGGAGGTTTCGTAGTATCCGCTGTCGCCATAGCCGGCCCACATCGGAACGAAGCCCTTGACTCTGCTCTGCAGGACTCTGATCTTCTGCTTGTGCCACAGGACGTTCATCGCTGCGTCTTCGCGGGTGATCTGGTTATCCAGCCAGACGTACTCTGCCGTTCTGGCTTCCTCATCCACGATGTATCTCGCATCGGTGAGCCTCTTGATGACATCTTCGTTGTAGTAGTTCCAGGATCTTCTCTTGTTGCCGGAACCGCCGTACATTTCGTACAGGAAGTTGTCGGGATCGTTGAAGTCCGCGGTCCAGGACGTTCTGTAGGTCGGGGACTCGCCGGTGCCTCTCAGGTCATACCAGGCAGCGGAATCCATCTGCTTGATCGTCGCGTGGATGCCTACTGCTTCGAGGTAAGCGCAGATCGCGTCGTTGACTTCGATATCGCTGGTGCTGGCGTCCGTGGTCTGGACGATCTCCATGTCGAATCCGTCGGGATAGCCGGCTTCTGCGAGCAGAGCCTTGGCCTGTTCGGGATCATACGGGATCGCGCCGAGGTCCGGATCATAGCCGGGAACGCCGGGAGCGAGGAATGTGCCGGCAGGAGTTGCCGCGCCGTAGTACTGGGTGTCGATCAGGGTCTGTCTGTCGATCGCCAGCTGGAAGGCCTTTCTGACTCTGACGTCGTTGAACGGCTCGATGTTCTCGTTGATGGAGAGATAGCTGGTGCCCAGAACGGTCTTGATGTTCAGGTTGTTCGCGTAAGCGGGATCGTCTCTGTAGACGGGGATCTGGTCGAGCGCGTGGTCGAGGTCGAAGATATCGAGCTGGCCGGCGTCGAACAGCATCTTTTCAGTCTGCGGATCGGGGATGATGCGGATCAGGATGCC
>JAFZRG010000004.1 GCA_017619985.1 Bacillota bacterium
GGGGACCGTGACCCCCGCAGCGACCAGGTCCCTCGCGGTGCCGTCGCCGCCTGCGAAGAGCAGGAGCTCGGCGCCGGCGGCCTCGATGGCTCTGGCTGCCGCGATGGTATCCGCGGACGTGGTGGGAGAGGCGGGTTCGTAGACTGTGATCGTCTGAAAACCTTGTGCGCCAGCTTCGTCCGCGCCCATGTCGCGGGCCGCGCAGAGGACCTGAAGGTCCTCGCGCAGAGGCCGCAACGGTCGCAATGCGGCCTCTGCGCGCAGCGGGGCGCGCTTCGCCGCGCCCCGCCGCGCGGCCTCCTCCGCCCGTCCGTCTGTTCCTTTCAGTCCGACGCTTCCGCCCATCCCCGCGATGGGGTTCACCAGCAGTCCGATCTTTTTCATTACTGATATTTCTTCAGGTACGCTCTCCAGGTGACCGCCCACTGCTCGGGGTCATCCATGTTGGATTCGTCGAGCTGGTGGCAGACGCTGCTGTGAGGCGCGGCCTTCAGGTATTCGGGATCCGTATACGCTTCGTTGAAGACGTACTTCAGCGTTTCGATGTACTCGTCCAGATCCGCCTTGGAGGGGGTCTCCGTGGGTTCGAGGGTCATGGGTTCGGGCACGTAGTACGGATGATGGCTCGTCCAGTAGTGCATGCCGAAGTCCATCATGCGGCGCTGTACGTCCGCGGTGCCGCAGCCGGTCTCCTCGAGGAGCTTCTCCAGCGTGTAGCGGCACTGCTCGATGCGCTGCTTGCCTTCGATGTACGGAGCGTCCACGACGGGCAGCTCCATGAGCTTCTTGAACAGGTAGTTGTTGTTCAGAACGGCAGTCTTCGCGACCTGGTACAGGCCTTCCGCACCGAGTGCGCGGATCCAGGCGTAGGTCTTCAGCACGACCTGCGCCGCGCCGTTGAACTCGCGGATCTTGTGCATGCCGTACGGATTCTTCGCGTTCTCGTAGTCGTAGTAGTATTTATCGCCGTCGAAACGGATGATCGGGGCAGGCAGGAACGGTTCGAGGAAGTCCGCGCAGCCGACTGCGCCGCACGCGGGACCGCCGCAGCCGTGAGGCGCGGAGAAGGTCTTGTGCAGGTTGAAGAAGCAGGTGTCGAAGCCGGCTTCTCTTGCGCGGGTCACGCCCAGCAGGCCGTTGGCGTTCGCCTGGTCGTAGGCGCACAGGCCGCCGTGCTCGTGCATGTACTGCGTGAACTTCAGAACGTTCTTGTTGTACACGCCGGTGTCTTCGGGGTTCGCGACGAAGAAGGCCGCGGTGTGCTCGTTCACAGCCGCTTTGAAGGCCTCGAAGTCGGGATAGCCGTCCTTGTCCGGGTGCAGATAGATGATCTTGAATCCCTTGAGGTGGGGCGCCGCGGCGTCCGAGGGGTGGGAATAGATCGTCGTGATGATCTCGTTCCTCTGCTTCTCCTCGCCTCTGGACTTGAAGTACGAATAGACGAGGGACGCCATGCCCAGGATGGCCTGGGAGCCGCCGCCGGGCTGCATCGTGAACGCGTCCATGCCGGAGATCTCGCAGAAGTACTGGTTCGTCTTGTAGATGATCTCCATGATGCCCTGGGCGGTGCTTTCGTCCTGCAGCGGATGCATCTCGCGCATCTGGGGCAGGTTCGCCAGCTGCTCGTTCACCTTGGGGCTGTATTTGACGGTGCAGGTGCCCTGGCCGATCTCGATGTTGACGTCGGCGCCGAGGGTCTCCTGCGCGAGCCTCGCGTAGTGGCGCAGCACTCTGGGCTGGGAGATCTCAGGCAGGGCGGGCGCTTCTTTTCTCTTCAGGAAATCGGGCAGCACGCCGGTGCCTTCGGTCGCTTCGCAGACGGCTTTCTCGGCCTTATTGACCAGAACGCCGCGTTCGCCCGGCTGGGACAGTTCGAAGATCACAGGCTCGTCCCACTTGGCCTGGTGGAATCCGGTGCGTACGGGATTGCTTCTGTCGATCTTTTTCATTACGCTTCGCCTCCTTCCAGGATGCGGGAAAGTTCAGCCGCGAGTCTGTCGATATCTTCCTTCGTGTGGACTTCGGTGACGCAGTACATGGCGCATTCGCCCATCCAGTCGAATTCCCCGGACAGATCCTTGCCGCCGAAGATGTTCTTTTCAAGCAGCGCCTTGTTGATCTCTTTCACGGTCTTGCCGGTCTTGGAGAAGTCCAGGACAAATTCTTCGAAGAACGGATCGCTGAACCGCAGAGACACGCCGGGCAGCTTGGCCAGCGTCTTCGCCGCGTACTGGGCGTTCCTCATGATGGTCTCGCCGACCTCCTGCATACCTTTCGGGCCCATGGTGGACAGGTAGACGCCGGCGGTGATGCCCCACAGGGCGGTCTGCGTGCCGACGTATTCCTTGGCCTGGTCTCTCAGATGGCCGAAGGACGTTCTGTCGTAGGCGACGTCCGCGAACGCGTATTCGCCTTCCTTGGACGTCTGGCAGATGCCGAACAGGCGGGAGGGGAACTCCAGGACGTACTTCGGGTCGTCCATCGTGGCCATGAAGCCGGACTGGCCGCCGCCGAAGTTCATGTGGATGCCCAGGGACTGCACGTCGCCGCAGATGATGTCCGCGCCGAAACTCCGCGGGGAGGCGACGACGCCGAGGCTGATCGGGTCACAGCCGACGACGACCTGCGCGCCTGCTGCGTGCGCCATGTCGGCGATCTTCTGGGCATCGACTTCGAACATGCCGAGATATTCGGGGTTTTCGAAGTAGACGGCGCCGACTTCACCGTTCAGCTTGGCTTTCAGGTCGGCAAGGTCCATGCGGCCGGTGGCCGGGTCCGCCTTGACGATGACGAAATCCAGATCGGGCTCGCCGTAGTTGCGGATGACCGCCTGCTTTTCGGGGTCCATGCTTTCGGGCAGCAGCGCGACGCGCTTGTTCGCGACGCGGCAGGCCATGCGGACCGCGGTGGAAGCCGCCTGCGCGTAGTCCATGGTCGGGACGTTGACCACTTCCATGTCGACCATCTCGGCCACGAGGCTTTCGAATTCGAACAGGGACTGGAAGCGTCCGAAGTCGTTGTAGGATTCGCCGCCGTAAGCGGTCAGGAATTCGCCCTTGCCTGCGATCTCATCGCAGAGGGCGGGCACGTAATGCTGATAGCAGCCCGCTCCGAGGAAGTTCAGCGCGTCCGCGCAGCTCTTGTTCTTCTTCAGCAGGCCTTCCACGTGGCGTCTCAGCTCGTATTCCGAGCCGAACGCTTCGGGAATGTTCATGTTCTCCTTGAGAACGATCTCCTGAGGAACTTCTTCATGGAGCTCCTCGATGGACTGCAGGCCGATCTCCTTCAGCATCTCCTGCTCGATCTCGGGGACCGAGTTGGGGATGTAGGGATGGCTCTTAAATCCTTTTACACTCACTATTTATAACCTCCTTTGCGATGTTGTCTCCTGACTTCATTGTATAGGAATCTACACTATAATCATAGCAGAGTTTGCAGCATGTGAAAATTGAATGATATTCATTAGGTCCATGAATAAAACTTGTGGATACGGCGGACGGATGCTATGCTTGAAACAGAAAGGAACAAGCCATGAGCATCACGAAATACGAAGTGTTTCTGAAGTCCGTCGAACTGGGCAGCTTTACCCGGGCGGGCGAGGAACTGAACATCACGCAGTCCGGCGTGAGCCACACCGTGGCGGCGCTGGAAAAGGAACTGGGTCTGCACCTGCTGATCCGCAGCAAAGGCGGCGTGACCCTCACAGCCGACGGCGCGGCGCTTCTGCCGCATATGCAGGCGCTGTGCGAAGAGGAACGAAAACTGCAGGAGAAAGCGCAGGAGCTGCGCGGCCTGGATACGGGCACGGTGCGCATCGCGAGCTTTACGAGCGTCGCGGTCAAGTGGCTGCCGCAGATCCTGACGGGGTTCCGCAGCCTGCATCCGGGCGTGGAATTCCGCCTGCTGACGTCCCACGACGACCGGCAGACGGAGCGCATGGTCATGAACGGAGAGGCGGACTGCGGCTTTCTGTGCCTGCCGGCGGAGCTGGACGTGGACTGCGAGATGCTGCACCGGGACCGCTGGAAGGCCGTTCTTCCGGCGGGTCATCCCCTGGCGGGGCGGAAGGTCTTTCCGACGGAGGCTCTGGCCCGCGAGACGTTCATCCGGCCTGAAGAGGGCAGCGACTTCGAGGTCGCAGGCATCCTGGAACGGCTGGGGATACGGCCTGCGGAGGTCTACACGGTACAGGGCGACGAGACGATCCTGGCCATGGTGTCCGCGGGGCTCGGCGTCGCGGTCATGCCGGAACTGATGCTCGAAAACTGCGCCTACCCGCTAGCCGCCTGCAGTCTGGAAGGGAATTTTACGCGCGAGATCGCCGTATGCGTAAAGGACAGGGAAGCGGTCTCGCGCTCCACGCGGCTGTTCATCGAGTTCACGAAGGCGTGGGTCGAACAGAATGTGTAAACGAATCAGGGGCCGGGAAAATAGATTGAATCAGACTTGTCTGCAGCGTGTTCGATTGCGAATAATATGAGCAGCAAGAGAATCTGTTCGCACAGTGGATTCTTATGGTCAATGTGTGACACGATTTATTCACACCAAGGCTAATCATAAGGGATGTGTTCACAAA